>LIUJ01000143.1:0-9998 GCA_001462255.1 Fibrobacteria bacterium GUT77
TATAGGGATATTCGTATACCAATGTCCCGCCGCCTCTACAAGTTCTTTTTTCGGGTTAAAAAAATAATCTATCCTATTGTGCCCCGGCCAAACCATATTGTCCCTAAAATACGGAATATACGCCTTTGTAATGGGATTCGCTATGTTGGATATAATTAAAAACTTCTTCCCGCTACCGATAACTGTGTTCCAATATTCTATCATCTTTGAAAACGGCGGGTTGGTGCAAACAATGTCCGCTTCCTCTTTAAGAAGTTTCAACGAAAGCGGGTCGTCAAAACTGCCTGTATAGCCTCTCGGATAGGTTTTCAATTCCTTAAAACCGGTCTTTGTAAAGATATATCCCCTTGTGCCCTGATTGAACAAATCCACCGGGCCGCTATAGTGGGTACAAATTAGCTTCTTTAGCCCCAATTCTTTGAAATTATGCAAGAAATACAAAGCAAACGCCGACGTGCGCCTTTCATCGTCGTCGACGGCGTCGTCACAATTGCAAAAAATCACCTTGTTTTTCCAAATACGTTTATCATACAAGGAAATTTCTTTCTCAATATCTTCAAATATCGTATAAAATTCGTCATTATCCGCGCCTTGCGCTTTTTGCAAAACATCTTTTTGTGAGATACCGCGTTCTTTAAGAGACGGCGTGGTTTTCTTCACTATTTTTACAATTTGCTTTACCGTCGGTTCTTTAACAAACAGTTCTTTTATAAACAAACTATGAGACTTAATGAATTTGACATAGTCCGTAAATAGGGCGAGGTTGTAGAAGTAAATTTCCTTGCTCTTTTCCTCTCGAAGGTTGGAAAACTTTTCTTTAACGGCGTTTTCTACCTGCGCCATATCCTTAACTTCACACGTAAATAAATACTTGTATATGTTGGTGTTGGATTTACCCGTCATACCGTTATATTCTTTCAACCGCCGATCAAGGTCGTTGGTCTTACCTATTTTACACCTCGACGGCTCTAATGACGCTTGGACGATATAAATATACTGCTTGTCCACGCCTGCCGATTGTTTAGCCGCGCTCGTTGTTTTAGTTTGTGCCAAAATATGCCCCTTTTCATACCGGTTTAACCGGCAATCTCCCACCAATCATAAAATTTTATGCTTAGAACAATATTTTTTCTACCTCAAACCGCGACTCGTGCCTATCCGACGGCGCGGCGTCGGCGGCACCGTAGCCTATGGGCAACATCGCCACCGGAACGAAGTTTTCCGGCAGGGCGAAAAGCTCGGCTGTCTTCGCGACGTCGAACTTCATGACCCAGCAACTGCCCAACCCGGCGTCTTGGGCGGCCAACATCAGGTGGGTGGTCACGATGCTCGCGTCTATCGCGCCGCTCGTTAGGGCGTTGTTCGTAGGGTGCCGCCAGCAGACGGTCTTATCATAACAGACGAGCAACACGACGGGTGCCCCGAAGCGGCAAGGGGTGCATTCGTCGGCCTTGGCAAGGTCGGTCGGAGCGGAGATGACCTTGATCCGTTGCGGCTGATTGTTGCAAGCCGTAGGCGCGAGGCGGGCGGCGGAGAGCACCCGCGCCAGCTTTTCCGGTTCAACCGCCCGAGGGCAGAAACTGCGCACGGAGTAGCGGGCGGCGGCGAGATCGAGGAACGCTGTCATGTTTTTGATCCTTTGTTGAGATTTGAATATATATTTATGGTTTAAATTAATATTTCGGCACGGTATGAAAGCCAAATATTTCTGAGAATGATTCTGAATGGCAACCCCCTTGATTTTTGCCGCACCCATAAACTATATTAACTAATATAAAAATATTAATGCGTTTTAATATCGTATAATTATAATAGAGGGGTTGTTTTATGGAAATGGATTATACCTACTTTGAGGCGGAAGAAGGCGGTTACGTTGGCTATTTTTCTGATTTTCCGCAACACGTAACCGAAGGCGAAACCATTGAAGAACTTGAAGAGATGTTATTGAGTATGTACAAGTGTTTACATCTCGCGAAGTATCACAAAAAAAGATTGGCGATTGCGTAAAATAGTATGGAACGCCAACGCCTCGAAGGCACAATCAACACCATCACCTACCAAAACGACGACACCGGCTATTGCGTCCTGCGCCTTTCGACCGCCGACGGGATTTGTACCTGCGTGGGCGGGGCGCCCGCCGCGCGGATGGGAATGAGCGTGACCTTAGACGGCGTTTGGGTGCAGCACAAGCGCTTCGGGCGGCAGTTTTCCTTCGACCGCTACGAAATCACCCGGCCAACCACCGTAGACGGCATAACCCACCTGCTCGAGTCGGGGGTCATCAGCAACATCGGGGCGAAGCGGGCGCGGCTTATCGTTGAAAAGTTCGGGATTGAAACGCTGAACATCTTGGACAAAAACCCCGAAAGGTTATACGATGTTCCCGGCATCGGCAAAAAAACGCTTCGCAAGATAAAAGATTCGTGGGAACAACAACGACACATACGCGACCTTGTACTTTTTTTACAAGAGTACGACATCTCGGCGGCCACGGCCAACCGCCTCTACAAGACCTACGGCGACAAGGCAAAAATGCGTATATGCGAAAACCCGTACTCGCTTATCGACGATATATGGGGTATCGGTTTTATTAAGGCCGACGCGCTCGCGATAAAAATCGGCTTCGACGTCAACTCCTACAAGAGGATAAAGGCGGGGCTCATCTACGCGTTGCAAAACGCGGCGACGGCGGGGCACACTTTTCTCCCGAAGGCGGAATTGGAAACGACGGCGGCCGAACTGCTCGGCGTGACCCCCGAACAGATACTTTACACGCTCGACCATTGCGTCAATCAAGGCTATCTCATCTGTGAAGACGAGTGCGTCTACCTGCCGTATTTGCACGCCGCCGAAACGGGGGTCGCGCAACGCCTGGCGGAGCGGGTTCGCGGCGGTGCCAGCGGCGAAGCGAGTTCTCTTTCCGACAAAGAGATTGACGAATTTATCGCCAAATACGAAAAGAAAACCGGTTGGATAGGCGCCCCGGAGCAATTGGAATCCGTCCGTCGCGCCGCCAAGAGCGGGATATTCATCCTTACCGGCGGCCCCGGCACGGGAAAGACAACCGTTTTGCAGGTGATGGTCGCGCTGTTCACGGAGATGGGGCTTAGAATAGAACTCGCCGCCCCGACCGGACGCGCCGCCGCCCGCATGGGTTCCATATCCGGCATAGCCGCCCGAACCATCCACCGCCTATTGGAATTCAAACCCGGCGGCGCGGAGGGCGGCTTCACGTTCCAACGCAACGAAACCAACCCCATAAACGCCGACGTCGTAATTTTAGACGAGGCCTCAATGGTCGACATCCTATTGATGAAAAGTTTTATGGTCGCCGTAAAAAACGAGACAAAACTCATTTTCGTGGGCGACAGCAACCAACTGCCGTCCGTCGGCCCGGGCAACGTGCTTGCCGACCTAATCGCCTGCCCAAGCATCCCACACGTGGAATTGAAGCGCGTCTTCCGCCAATCCGCCAAGAGCCGAATCGTCACGGCCGCCCACGAAATTATTTGCGGGGAAACGCCGGAATTCTCAAACTCCGCCGCCGACAACTGTTTTCTTATGACGGAAAACGATCCGGAAAAATGCCTCGATACGATAGTGGACTTGGTAAGCCGCCGCCTCCCTACGCGCTACGGGTTTGATCCCATGGCCGACATACAGGTGCTCTCTCCCATGCACCGCGGAACG
The DNA here is from genome assembly GCA_001462255.1 of Fibrobacteria bacterium GUT77. Classification (GTDB taxonomy): domain Bacteria; phylum Fibrobacterota; class Chitinivibrionia; order Chitinivibrionales; family Chitinispirillaceae; genus GUT77. The sequence continues at coordinate 3,691 of LIUJ01000143.1, forward strand.
CTGGGCACCATAAACCTAAACGTAGCGTTGCAGGGCGCTCTCAACAAGAACGATAAAAAAATCCGCGTCGGGCAAAACACGTTCGTTCTCGGCGACAGGGTCATTCAGACCAAAAACAACTACGAGGCCGGCGTATTCAACGGCGACATCGGCTTCATCGCCGCGATAGACGACGGCAAGGTAACGATCGCGTTTGACAAAATGTCGGCGATCTACGAGGAACGCGACCTCGACCGAATCATCCCCGGCTACTGCGTAAGCATACACAAGAGCCAAGGGTCGGAGTTCAAAGCGGTGGTGATACCCGTTTCAACGCAACACTTTATAATGCTACAGCGGAATTTGATTTACACCGGACTGACGCGGGCGAAAGAATTGTGCGTATTCATAGGTTCGCGCAGGGCGCTGAATATGGCCGTGCAAAACGATAAGGCGCTCACGCGAAATTCCCGATTGACGCTTGGGTTGCGGTAATGCGCGGTCGTCGGGGCGGGAGTACCCCGCCCCTAACCGTCGAATCAATAGTTGACCGACTTGACCTCGAAGTACGCCTGCGGGTGCGAGCACACCGGGCACTTTTGCGGCGCTGTTTCGCTGTCGTGGATGTGACCGCAGTTCCGGCATATCCACACCTTTTTCTCCTTTTTCGCGAAGACGGCGCTCTCCTCCACGTTTTTTAGGAGTTTCAGGTAGCGCTCCTCGTGCTCCTTCTCGATTTTTCCGACCGCCTCAAATAGGAAAGCGATGTTGGCAAAGCCTTCGGCGCGCGCTTCTTCGGCCATGCGCTTGTACATGGCGGTCCACTCCTCGTGTTCCCCGCCCGCCGCGGCCTTCAGGTTTTCCGCCGTTGAGGGGACTTCGCCGCCGCAAAGCAGTTTGAACCAAATTTTGGCGTGCTCTTTTTCGTTGTCGGCGGTTTCTTGAAAGACGGCGGCGATTTGCTCAAAACCCTCTTTCTTCGCTTTTCCGGCAAAGTAGGTGTACTTATTGCGTGCCTGGCTCTCGCCGGCGAACGCCTCCGCCAGGTTCTTCTCCGTCTTTGTACCCTTAAGTTCGGCCATACGACCCTCCTTTTTTATGGTTTATTATTGTACGGTAAGCGGTTTCTCTAATTTTAGCAAATTAAAAAATAATATCGGACGTGGGCGGCGTGCGGCTTTTTTGTCGTTTTTTTGCGACGGCGGCGAATTTTGTCGCGATTACGGTCGGCTTGAGCAAAATATTCACGCGTAGCGGTGTTTGACCGGATATTTTTTTATTGACGTAATTGCTTTTAAATCAACGTATTAACCCATATTTACAATATCCGTCCATTAAAAAAAGATTGACCTTTTCGCTCGCCGATATTAAATTTATCATGTATATCGGCGTTTTTTGGCGCCGAATTGTCCGAATTAACCATCAACTAACCGAAATACAGCGGTACTTAGTGAAGGGGTGTGTATTGAAGAATCTGAAAAACGCTCTTGCCAAGCCCACCGGGGCGGCCTCGTTGCCCTGGGCCATTTGGATATGGAACGGGCGCATCACCAGGCCGGAGATTGAGAAACAGTTGAGCGCCATAATATCCAATGGATTTGGCGGGGTTGCGGTGAGACCGGGGCGCGATATGTTCCCTGCCTATATGTCGCAGGAGTTTGTGGACAATTTCGCGTTCGCGCTTGATATTGCCCAAAAAAACAAGATCGGCGTGCGCTTTGCCGACGACTTTTCGTTGGTTTGGCCCGGCACCTTCGACGGGATAATGAACGTCAACCGCAAGATGCGGGCGGAGTATTTGGTATTTGAGGGCGAGGTTTGCGCGGCTCCGGGCGAGCTTGAGTTCGACATCGTAATCGACCCCGATTGCGAATATATGGCGCAGACCGTGAAGCGAGCGGGTAAAACCCTACAACTCGGCGATGTCAGGCAAGTTTCCGTGCCGACGGGTAAGAACATCTTCCGTTGGAAGGCCCTCGGCGCCGACTGGTGCCTCTTGCTTTATAAGAAAGAGCCGGTTCGCGGGCTCTCGGGTTGCGGTGTGCCCAACTTGCTAAACCCCAAGGTCATCGACTCGTACATACAAAACTCGCTTGAGGCCCTTAAAAGCGGCATCGGCAAATTCATCCCGACCACGTTTGAGGGCATTTTAACCGAAGTGCCGGCGTTGCGTCCGGGCGGCAACGCCATTCTTTGGGACGACGACGTAGCCGTAAAATACAAGTCTAGGTACAAACGCGACCTGTTGCCCATGTTGCCCATGCTGTTTATGGACATTCCGGGCGCGGAGAGGGTGCGTATACAGGTTCACCGTTTCATATTCGGTCTTATGGCCGAGAGGCTCCCCGTCGTTTTGGAGGCGTGGGCCAAAAAATACCGGCTCTCCCAGTGGGTACTGTGGCCGGAGACCGGAATGTACCGCCCCGAAAACCCGCTTTGCGACGGCTTTGTTCCGCCGGAGTCCGGCATCGCCACGCTTGGGTTGCAGAATTTGGACGGGTCGACGGACAATTTTGCCCTGCTTCGGGCAGCCGCCGACGTCAACACAAACCAACACCGTCGCGAAACCGTAACCGTCATAGGGCGCAACCGCGTCGGCGTGGGCTCCACGCTCTCCGACCTCAAGCGCGAGATAGACATCAGCCTCCTCTCCGGCGCGTCGCGCGTTATCGTTGACGGGCTCTATTTCAACGTCGACCAACGCAACGCCTACAAGACCCCGTACAACCCCTCGTGGTACTCGCCCGACTGGGAGCATGTGAGGCTCCTTTGCGACTACGCGGCGAGGGCGCGGGAGGCGGCAAGCGGGTTGCACACATCGTGCGAGGTCGCCGTGCTCCATCCGGGCGACGTGCTCATGGGCGACTACACGCCCGGCGACGGAGCGGCGGCGGCGGCCGGACTGTCGCGCTTCCGCAATGCTATTAAGGCGCTCTGCTGTTTCGGCAAGGGTTTCGACATTATCACCGAGGATTTGCTTCTAACCTGCATGGTGCGGCAAAGCGGCGAGTTCGCCACGGCCGACCGCATCCGCAAAGGTAACTATCAGGCGCTCGTAGTCCCCTACGCGACGCTGGTTACTAGGAGCTTGTTGGTATTTTTGGAAAAATTGGCCATCAAGGGCACCACGCTCGTGTTTATCGACGAGGCTCCCAAGGGCACCAACGAAGACGGCGCCACCGCCAACGTGTTATCTCGCATCCAAAAGATGATTGCGCCCTGGCGCGGTAACGTGCACGTCGTCCCGGTCTCCGAGCTCAACAACGCGCTTTGCGCCGTTAAGCCCGAAGCGTTGATCATGCGTGAGAGCGGCGAGAGCGCCGACATAGGCGTACAGGTCTACCACGACGAGGGCGGCAGGCTCTATGTGTTGCACAACACCCTAAGCGATGCCGACCAAACCGTGATAGTCGAGGTACAGGCCGAAAAACACTTCGCCGTGCTTGATTGCGTAAACGGAAGGATGATTGAGATAGAGCCGTACGAGGTGGAAAAGAACACGGCGAGGCTACGCTTAGCTTTTTCCCCGTTACAAACGATATTTGTGGCCGCGACCGCCGTCAAGCAGGCCGTGCAACCCCCCTCCTTAGACCAGCCGAGCCCGTTCACGCTCCCGCAACGCACGTATAGGATCATCTTCAAGGAGCAGTGGGATTTTGAGCCGCGTAGCCCCAGTGTCATGCCGCTGTCGAATTGGGCGGTCAGAATCGGCCTTAGCCGCGAAAGCGGGCAGATATCCCATTTTTATGAAGCGACCTTCGAGGCGCGGGACATCCCGCCGGAGGCGGTGCTCATGATAAACGGAATGAACCCCACGCGCGCGCCGTTCCACGGCGTCGAGGTAACGGTCAATAACCTGCGCGTTGACAACGAATCGGAGAGCGGCGCCAAAAGCGGGCCGGGAGCGCACTTAATAAGCATTTTCGGCGAAAAGGCGCAGTGCTTCAACATCTCCAAAAAGATAATAAGAGGCCTCAACCGCATATCCATACGCACGACGGGCACCGCCATAGACCCGCAAACGCTTGTCTACCCGCCGCTGATCGCCGGCAATTTTTCGATAGCCAAAGGTAGCCACGGCTTGGCGATGGACAAGATAGCGCCGTTGGCCGAACACGACTCGTGGACAAAGCACGGATACCCGTACCTGTCCGGCCGCGGCTACTACGCCCAAACCTTTGAGGTACCCAACGACTACGACAGGCTGATGTTGCGTTTCTCCAAAACCTCCGGAACGGTTCACGTAAGGATAAACGAGGCGGACGTCGGCATACTCCACTGGTCGCCCATGGAGATAGACGTCACCAAATACTGCAACGCCCAAAGGAACCGTTTGGAAGTTGAGGCGGTAAACACGGTAGACAACGTGATACGCCTAAGCGGAAGACCGTCGGGGATCACGGGAGAAGTATATATCGACGTCTACAAGACGTAATGCCGGCGTTAACGTTGTAGCGTTTAAAGAACGTATGGCGTAAACGGGGACGTCGCCTTTTCGCGCCGACTCCGTCATTCCGCCGACGCCGGTATCGGCGTCGCCTGAGGTAGGGGACGAGGCCCGCGGAAAATTTTATCACGGTCAAAACCATCGGCTTTGACCGCTTCCTCGCACCCCCTAACGTTTATCCCCTCCACCACCCACCGCGCCTTGGCCTCTACGGTGTCGGGGATGACAAAGAAGCGCTCCGGCGAGCGCCAAGGGGAGAGGCGGCCGGGGGTTATCTGGTTGTCGCCGTTATCGTCAATGAACCAAAGCAATGTCCCCTTAGACGCCGGGATAGAGTCGAAGGCGAAGGTTCCGGCGCTGTCCGCGACAATGAAGGAGGTGGTGTCGCGGCGGTTTATGGGGCGGTAAACCCACTTGCGTCTTTCATCGGGCCGTAAACAGCCCGCCCCGCCGGAGAGACGAATGCATAGACTGTCGGCGATACGCTTCTTTTTGGCGGTATTGATACCCGTAGTATCAATACCCGACTTCTTTTTAGCAGTATTAACGGTGTCAATAGCCGACGTGTCAATAATACTCACGGTATCAACAACGGGATTCTTGTGGGATGTATTAACGGTATCAACCGGAAGTTTATTTTTGGACGTATCAACAACTACGGCGCTGTCAACAACCGATTTCTTTTTGACCGTCGACGTGTCGCTCTCCGCCGGATAGAGCCGTATCGTTTGCGCCGACTTGGTGATGTCGACGACCTTTTCAAGCGACGTGAAGCACGTATCGCCGACGCGTAGCTTTCCGGTGCGGTACTGGTCGACAAAGGCGACTATCCGGTAGCGCCCCTCCTTTATATGCGAGAAGCCGAACGCCCCGGCGCTGTCGCTCTGCGTGGCGTAGTCCGGCGGCGAGAAGTAGCGCCCGTCCGTCCAGCCGCCGTCTTTATCAACCGCAAACAGCATGACTTTGTGGACGGGTATCTTCGGTTTCAGCGATACGACGCTACCCTCTACCCGTCCGCTGTCAAGCTCCGCGCCGGTGGAGAAGACGATGTCTATGGACTTAGGTATGGCGTTGCCGCGCAAATCCTGCAACGCGGCGCTTACCGACACGCGGTACGTAGTGTTATCCGAAAGCGGCGCCTTGGGGGTAACGGTCAACCGATTCTTCACAACCTTCACGACGACGCCCTGCGGCACGGCCGGATACATGGATACCGCCCCCGCGGCGCTCGCCCTGTTTATCCACTCAGCAAATTTTATCTCTATTGATATCTTAGTATCGACATTAACCTGCCCGTTCGCCGGAACCTGACCTACCGCCGCCGGTGGAGTCTTATCCGCCGGCCCCCCCGACGGCGGCGCTTGGTTAGCGCAGGAGGCCGCCAATACAATCATCAACAGAACGGCCAAAACCGCCGCGTATCCATATATTTTCATATCCCTACGCTCGCCTTGATTTATATTATATTGAGTGTATGCTGATTACCATAACTAATATATATTACGCCTATCTAGGGATAGCGTAAAGAATTAACTACGTGACGCGTGTCGTTTGGATGTGACGGTTTTTTGGGGTTTCGCAACTCCTCAATATATTATATTATGCTTAGGAACTAATTTGATAGGCTCTTCAAAAATTATGGCGGATCAGTTTGAAAAATATAACAGCCTGTACTAAAGATAAGGAGGGGGCAGTTATGCTACGGACAAAAGCGACGGTTTCTACGTTGGGATGCAATCAAGTGTTGTTGCTTCCGGTTGAGATGACCCGCCGATTGGGAGTTTTCGAAAACGATGAAGTCATTTTGGAACTTAGCGAGGATGTGTTGACCGTTTCTAAACCAACGATACCCGAAGAGGGAACTATCGAATATCTTTTCAAG
>LIUJ01000143.1:10179-10377 GCA_001462255.1 Fibrobacteria bacterium GUT77
TATCTTTTCAAGGACTATTCGGGCGAGCGTTTTGAGACGGAACTCACGAACCCGATTGAACCCGTCGGGAGAGAGTCATGGTAAATAACGTTCCGATACAAGGTGACATTATAAAAATAGATATTGATCATAGGCAAGGGCATGAACAAAAAGGTTATCGCCCGTATATTTGTTTAAGCCATCATCTTGTAAGTGATT
>LIUJ01000144.1 GCA_001462255.1 Fibrobacteria bacterium GUT77
ACACTTCTTGTAACAGACCCAAATGTTATTTTCTGAGAACAAAAAAACTCCGAACCGTTTCTACCACATCTGCACCGAGTTCTGCATAATCTTCTCTACCAAATTTTTCACCGCTTTTTCCCGCCCGATTGCCTCGTCCTCGCTTTCGAACAGATAAATTCCCTCTCCGGAAACGGTGCCTTTGTAGATGGATTCGTCTTTTCTATTGTCGAAGAACTCTACCTCGGCGGATATTTGCACGATGTATTGTTCTACGTTGACCTCCGCGCCGCCGGCGCCGAAGGTGTGCGGGCGGTTGACGTAGCGCGTCACGGATCCGTTGATCGTCGCGTCGGCGTCGCTGTTGGCGGGGCGTAGCTGACTCTTAAGTACCTCCTTGGAAAGCTCCGTCGTGACGTCGTCGTCTATGCCCGGTTCCAAAGTTTTGTTGGTGAATACGGGGATCATTACCGTCTTTATGTGAGCGGGTAGCGTGGAACCGCTGAATGTGTAGATTTTGCAGGACGCAAAGAGTAAAGGGAGCAGGCAAAGTATCGTTATAAGCATAAGCGGTTGGATGGCGACGAAGCAATCCCTGATTTCGTATATGAGCGAATCTCTTCTTTTCATCATAAGTCCTCAAACGGTACGTACGTGATTGTCGATGTCGGAACATGATCTTCGCTACCGTCATCATTACCGTTGTTTTTAGCGCTTTTTGCGGAAGCGTCTTTTTCCGCCCGCCCGAAAAATTCCCGTATCGTCTCTATCATTCCGTCAACCCCGTTGCACTCGTTTACGGCGCTCTCCACCGCTTTGGAGAACTGCTTGCCGTAACCCTTGGTTATGATCCTGTTGTCTAACACGACTAACGCGCCTCTGTCGTTGACCGACCGTATCAATCGCCCTATTCCTTGTCGGAATTTTATTACGGCTTCGGGGACGGAGTAGGAGAAAAACGCGCTGCCGTAGCGTTCTTCCATACGTTTTCCGAGCGCCATTGTTAGCGGGTGCGTGGGGACGGGGAACGGTAGCCGCGGAATGACCACCGCTTCGCAGGCTTCTCCGGGCGCGTCCACGCCCTCCCAAAACGAGTCTGTGCCTAAGAGTATCATGGCGCTCTGCGTTTTGAATTGATCCAGCATCGCGTTTCTGCTGCCTGCGTAACCCTGCGCCAAAATATTGTTGCGGTCTACCTCCGGGCGTTTTTTAAGTTGCGTGTAGACGTTGTTCAGCATCGCGTTTGACGTGAATAGTACCAATACGTTTTTACGCAATGTCGCGTGGATTGCGGCTATGGCCTCCGCGGCGAAGGCCGCGAACTCCGGCGCGTCGGGTTCCGGGCAATTTCTGAACGCGCAAAAGAGCGTTTGGTCGGCGTCGTATGGGCTTGGCAGGATTATGGACTCCGTGCGGTCGACAAAGCGGTCAAGGCCTATGGCGCGGCTCACGTACTCCGTTGATCCCTGCGCCGCCAGCGTTGCCGAGGTGAAGACTATTCCGCCGCCGCAACGCTCCCATATTCGCGCCAATAGTTCGCTTATGTCAAGCGGAACGCCGCAGAGCTTCGCCCACTTTTTTTCGTGGTTGCCCTCCGCCCAAAAGACGTGATCCTCGGTTTTGGCCGCCGTCAGATATTGCAAATCGGCGCGCATTTGCGACACCTGTTCCGCGCACGCCTGTACCTCGTCGCGCAGTTCGTCGATTTTTTCTCTCTCTCGCACTCCTGATATTATTTGCCTAAACTCATGGAGCGTGTCTTGTAATCCGCCGAGCGCGACGTCGAAAACGGCCGGCGTGAGCATTCGGTCGAACGAATCCTCATTGACAGTAATCTGATACTCCGCCGTAGCTCCCGGAACGGCAAACAACGCCCAGTTGTCAATCTCGGTCATCATGTCTTGAGAACATTTTCTTATGTGCTTGAGGCGGTGCTTCATCTCTTTCTCAAAACCGTCTACGCTAACGAGTGTTTTGAAAGCGGGCGCGATATGGAGCAGGTTTTGCAACCGGTCCATAAACGCCGTCACGCGGTTTGTGTCCAACTCGGTGCGCAAGTGTTGGTGGCCGCTCGATTCCAAGTGGTGCGCCTCGTCGAAGACGATTGTGCCGGCGGCGCCCAAAAACGAGGTTTCGGAGCACACGTCGGAGTAGAAGAGCGCGTGGTTTATCACAACGATGTGCGAAGACTGGGCTAACCGGCGCGCTTTCTGCAGGAAGCACGACGTAAAGTAGGGGCACCTGCGCCCGGAGCACTCCAAGCTGTCGGCGGAGATGAGGTTCCACACCTTGTAAAACCATTTGGGGCTGAAGAAAGTTTGTTCCTCAATGTCCCCGTTCTTCGTGTACTGCGACCAAACGACAAGCGGCAACGCGGCGTTGCGCTCGCGTTGTGAAAAACTGCCTATCTCGCCCTTCAACATTTTATAAAAACGGTTGCGGCATAGGTAGTTGCCCCGCCCCTTCAGTTTGGAATAGCGCAATTCCCCCCCGCAGAGCGCCGCGACGCCGGGTAGATCTTTGGTAATGAGCTGGTCTTGCAGGTTGCGCGTGTGCGTTGACACTATCACGCGGCAGTTGTTCTTTAGGGCGTGAAGCGCGGCGGGGACTAAATATGCCAACGATTTTCCCGTTCCGGTTCCAGCTTCGGCCACCAAAATGCCTCGGTCGTTCATGGCGCGTGTAACGCGGAGCGCCATATCTTGTTGGGCGCTTCTGGCCTTAAAACCTTTTATAATGAGCCCGGTCTTGCTCTCATCGGAAAAGAGGTTTTTTATTTCCGCAGTGTCGATGGGAATGAATTCCTCCGGCGCGCCGACTCGCGGTAAATCGTCGGGTAGCGGCTCGCCCGCCGCCAAGTTGACGCCGTAACGCGCGCCGAAGAGGCTCCTTATCGCCAACGTCTTGAACATTGATCCGGGCGCAAAGGCCGCCAACGCCTGACGCGTCGCGAGCGGCAGTTCGCATAGTTTGGGTATCAGCCGCACCGCGAGTTCCCCCGACGCCTTCGCGTCGTGCAAGGCGCGGTGGGCGTTGGCGAGCGTTACGGAGAGAGCGTCGCAAGCGTGCTTCAACGAATACCGGCCTACGCTCTGCAACAATATACGCGACAAAAGCGCCGTGTCTAAGATTTGCGGCGTAACCTCCGGAAACCCGGCCCTCTTCAGTTCCTCATTGATAAAGTTAAGGTCGAAATCCGCTTGGTGGCCGCAGAGCGGCAACGTTCCAATGAATTCAAGCAACCGGACGGCAATATCGGTGAAACGCGGCGCCGATCGCACGTCGTCGTCGGTTATATGCGTCAAACGCGTGATGTGGTCGGGGATGGGAGCGCCGGCGTTCACAAAGGTGGAGAACTCCGCCTCCGGTTTGCCGTTCACGAAACGAACCGCGCCCACCTCAATCACGCGGTCATGCTTGAAATCGAGCCCCGTGGTTTCCACGTCGAGCGCCACGAAGTCGGGAATGTCTATGGTCTTCGCGGTACGGACGGCGTTGTCGTGGGGTCGGTCATTCTTAGGTTGTACGTCTTTTTTCGCCGAATGATGATTATCGCCGGACTGGACGCTTTTTCTGCCGTATTTAATATCGCCCGACGGAACGTTTTTATCCGAGTTGGAGCGGCCAACCTTACCCGCGTGTTGATTATTGCCGGACGACATGCCTTTTCCGCCGTATCGGTTGCCGGTAGGAGTCGCGTTCTTCTTGTCGGCGCTCCGTGCGCCCTTATCCCCGCCGGCCCCCTTCTTGGCTTCGGCGGCGAGACCTTTTTTGGCATCATCGGACAACAGATCGAAAAGTCTAGGCATTTTTGCGTTGGCACCCCTTCCGTATGAAATATAATATTTGCCGAAGCTCTTGAGATTAAAAATAAATTTCGCTTGTTACAAAAACGCCTTGACCTGAAACGAAAACACGTGCCGCATAGGGGCGAAAGTTTTTTCCTCCGGCGTTTTTGTCAGCTCCCCACGATACATCCCGGATAGGTTAAAATGCTTGCCAGCGTCAATGTCGCTGACGCACGATATTATGTGCGATGTGCCGCGTGACTGACCGCCGGCCGTCCTGTAATCCAACTCGCCACCTTGCGGGACGCGAGAGAAGGTGTAGGAGAACTCCGCGAAACCGTTCTTTGCGGGGCGGTAGATCACACCGGGCCTTATCTGTATGTAGACGGTACTGTCCGACGGCGAGGGCACCGGGCGCCTGCCGCCGTTCGTATAAACCATCCCGCTCCTTTCGCGTATGTAAAACTCAAATTTCTCCCCTTGACCGACGCTTTGAATAAATTCCGCGCCGATGTCGCCCAAATCAAAACCGCCTTGCCGCTCGTTGCGCGAGGCCGACAGGTATTCCCTCTTGACGCTTAGGTAGCGCGGTTCAACGCTCAACAGCAAGCGGTCTTTCTTTCTCTCAATCAACAGTCCGGTCTCAAAAACTGGTTCTTTATAGGAACGGACGATTCGCGTCCCCGGCAACAGATACAGTCTTGTCCTGTATATGCCGTTCGGAACTTTATGCTCTATGTCTTGGCGGTACGACAAGTCGGCGTAATCGGGGTACCGCGGTATCGATCCCGAGGTCTCCGTCATTGTCGGCGTCGTTGATACGGCCGCCGCCCCGTCGTCGTCTCCAAAAAAGAGCGACGTAAGTCCCGGTATGTACGATTTGACATCTCCGTTCCTCGAATCGATATGCTCCTCCAACGACAGCACGCCGCTCCAGGAGAGGTCGCCCAAGATACCGCCGATCTTCCTTGTAGGACGGAAATACCAGTCGGCGTTCAACCGTGTCTTGCGTACCGTGGATTGCGACGTGTTGTCGTATATCTCCACTTCTTGTACGATGTAATCGCCGTTAGCGTTGGGGCGAAACTCTCCCGCGGTCGAATCGAAAGCGTGCGTTCCCAAACCCCTGCCGACGTAATACATCTTCTGTTCAAAACGCGATGACAGTTCTTGGTTGACGCGGTACTCTTGGCGCGACGAGAATCCGCCTTTGGTCGGCTCGATGTCGCTTACCGCCGACAGCAAAAAGGTCGACGTGCCGTTCTCGCCATTGATTTCAGCGCGCCGCCATTTGGCGTCGGCGCTCAGTTTCCATTTGTCAAGCGGGCTGAACGCGACGGATTGATCCCACGTAAAGGCGTAGCCTGTATCGACGGATCCGGGGAAATCGCCGCCCTTTCTGTATCGGGTGAAGTTTACGCTTTCACGCAACTGCGCCGGCAGATAGGCGAACTCCGCGGCGCCTGAGATCCGTCCGCCGCCGCGGCCGGATGTGTCGATGCGCCACTCGTCCCTATAGTCGACGGAGGTCTCCCACTGCGACGACGGTTTTGCCGCCAACTTGGCGTAGCGCCTGTAGCCGATATCAATATCGGAAAGATGATGTCTGAAGAGCGCCGCTCCGGCGGTTAGTATCAATTTATCCCGAATAAAACGCACCTCCGCGTCGACATTCGCTCTCTCCGTTTCTACCGAAGTGTCGATGTAAGTCCGCCCTGCGGTAACGCTTACCGCCGCGCCTTTTACAAAAGTCCCGCCTATCGTTGACTCAACGCTGTGAAAATCGTGCCCGTCCGACTTATCGACGATGCCGCCGTTGCCGACGGCATCGTCGCCGACAACGCCGTCCGCATCCCAGCGGCTCTTTCTTTCTTCCGCCGAAAAAATCTCATTGTTGAACCGCCGCGACCTATACCGGTAATCGACGCCCCCCCAAATTCCACGTTTATCGAGCCGCCGCTCTCCGGCGTCCAACTTAAACATCGCCGCCGCCGACAAATTGCCGCCGTCGTCAATCTCCGAGAATAGATTCTCATCAACCTCTTTGCCCACAAGGTTGAGAGACGCCTTGACGCGCCGCGTCTTCAACCGCGCGATGATCTCGGCGGCGGATTCTCTTTTTGGCGCGGCGACGGGGGCGAGAACCGTGTGATCGCCCTGCCCCGCCCCGGCGTATTTGTAGACGAACTGCCCGCGCCCGACCGTAGTGTCAACAACATAGTCCGCCCCGGTCTCGCCGCGCCGCATCGGCGTGAATAGAGCGGTGTAGTATCCGTAAACGTCCTCCGGGCGCAACGGGTCATAAGGCGCGTAAACGAGAACGCTGTCTTTAATCGATTTCTCGTAGGCCTTCTTATACAGCGGATAAAAAACGCTCGTCTTCGCCACGTCCAACGGATGCACCGGTCTCGCCGTGGACGACAAATAGGCGGGCTTGTTCCCGCTGTTTTTCAACGTTTCTTTGTCGCCGTCGCTAAGTTGCATTTCAATCGGGCTGTTTTTGTCGTCGCTCTCGCTCCAAACCACGCTCTCTACCGACAACGCGCCGTCCCCTACATTCACCGCCGCGCCGCCGCCTACAAACGTCCGCCGATAGTCAAACAACTTGTACTCGTATTCCATTCGTATAAAATCGTCCTGACCGACGAGAACCCGCGGGCCGAACGTTATCGAACCGATGTCGTAATCCACGGTATAGTCCGCGTCGATTCCCTCCGTCATCTCCTTGTCGCCCAAACGCACCCGCACCGTTCCCGATACCGGCGTGATGATTCCGGCCTCGCCCTTTCCCGTCATGTAATACGGCCCCTGAACCCCCTCACGCCCTCTAACGGTCTGCGTTACATGGTTCCCGCCGGAGAACGACCCGAAGGCGTTCAGCCCCAACCGCTCGTCGGTCATAGGCGTAACCGACGCCGATATTCCCACAATTTTCTTCTCCCCCGACAGTACCCCGCCCTCCGGCCATTTGGCGTACTGGTCGCCGGCGGTAACCGTAAACCGCTTATTCGTCAACTCTATAAACATCATGTCAATGTCGCTTATCTCACGGGTAGAACCCTCAAGTTGCGAGCCTTGATCGCTCAACTGGGCGCGTAGCGTCGTTCCGGGGCGTACCTCGCCCTCTATGAGCGCCTCCAACCCCTGCTCTAAGTTGACCTCGCCCAACTCGCCTATTGATACGCCGAAAGACTTGTAGCCGGTGACGGAAAGGTTGCTTTGGTCATTACCCGTGCCGTCGTTGTCGGGTTGTCGGCTCGTTGATTTTGTCGATAAAGAGTCGGCGGCGGATTGGGCTAATATAGCGGATAGGCTGTCTATAGACTTGACGCTTCGCTTTTCGTGCAAAAAAAACGTGGCCGGGGCGATGGCAGGGATGGTATCTTCGGCGCGCGGCGTCGTAATCGGTATCAATGAAAATAATAACATAACATAGACAAACCGTAGCGTGTCGCTATACCGCTTTGAGTCTCCTTCAAACGAAATCACGTCGGTTGCCATTGTTACCGGATGCTCATCTCTTTGGCCGTGATGTTTATGCGGTGAGGATACGGGGGATCGATCCTAACCGGCAACCGCTCTATCCTTATCCATGCAACACTTCTTATATTTTTTGCCGCTCCCGCAACCGCATAGCGCGTTTCGATTGATCTTTTCCTCACCGCGCACAAAGGGTTTGGGCGGGTGTACCGTCCCGTCCACGTAGTACCACTGCCCGTTGCTTTTTTTGAATGAGCCGGTTTCGTGTAATGTCTTTTTAATGCGCTCTTCCGTGTAGCGCGCTACGAACTCCACCGTTCCCTCGCTGTCGGTAGCTAAGCCCGCCGTTTTGGAGAGCACCTCAAATCCCGTCCACTCGGAATTAGCCGACCAAGAGCGTATGGATTTTTCGTCGCACTCCGCCCGCCTATCGGGGTATGTGGAGGAGAGGATGAAGTCTATTGCCCCTACCGCGTAGGCGCAGTATCGACCCCGCATGAGTTCCTCTGCGGTGGCCGCGGGGCGCGTGCCGGTCACAACGGGTTCACAACAATCCGCGTAGGCGCGGCCGGAAAAACAGGGGCACGGGCCACGGCTTCTATCGGTGTCTGCCATACCGAATCCTTTTGGTGGTAGTAATTTGCCGTAAGGTACCGGCGGCGATAACGGACGCCGGTGCCGATACTATAATGGAATATACATTGCGGCGCGGGTTGTTTGTAATTTTTGTGAAGATTATTCCGTCCGTAATTTTTTGAAGAAAGTCCGCAACAATTCCCGCGACTCCTCCCCCATGACGCCGGACGTTACTGCGGGGAAGTTGCGGTACGATCGCTCCGCCTCGTCCTTGTAGTTGAAACTGTCTATGCCCCCAAGGCGGCTGTCCCGCGCTCCGTAAACTATCGCGCTTACGCGGGAGTGCAGAATCGCCCCCAGGCACATCAGGCAAGGTTCGAGCGTTACGTAGAGGGTGCATCCGTTGAGCCGCCAGTCGCCGACGTGGTTCGCCGCCGCTGTTATGGCTATGATTTCGGCGTGCGCCGTGGCATCGCCGAGCGCCTCCACGCGGTTGTGTCCCCGCCCGATGATTCGCCCCCCCAGTTCGACCACGGCGCCGACGGGCACCTCGCCTTCGTCAAAGGCCGCCGTAGCCTCGCGGTAGGCGGCGGACATGAAGTAGGCATGGTCTTGGGTAGGCGTTGCGGGATTGAGGTCGTCGGGATTTTTTGAGTCGTCCGCCATCAGTGCCTCAAATCAAACCGTTTAACATCAATTTACAGACAACAAAAACACGTAACCGCCGGGGACTTTGGACACACCAAAGAACCCCGGCGGCAACCACGCACACACTCGGTATCGCTTACGCTGGGCAGGCTTATTTCTTCTTGTGCCTCTGCAACCGGCGGGCTTTCTTCCTCTTGTGACGGTTGATCTTGGCTTTTCTCTTCTTCTTCACGCTCGACATTTCGGCGTTTTTCCTTTCATATACACCAAAGAATAGGCAGTTTACTACAGAAACACATAATATAATATATCCGACAGCCGGAAGTCAAACTTTATGTTAAAATCTTTTTAACGGCAAAAACACCGTACCGGAGGCCGCCGCGCTTATCGGTAGTTAACGAATCCCCTGAACCTTCGGTGGAACCACCCGAACCAGTGCTCCGGGTGCTTCATTACCCACTGCGATAGAATGTCGTTGTGGCGTATCTGAACGGCCGTTATTACCGCGTCTTCGTCCGCTCCATCCGGCATTGTCGGCGGCTCAGCCTCAAAGAAGTCGATGTCGTAGCTACCGTCGCCCCTCATTATGGCGTACATAGGGACGGCGGTCGCCCCGGTCTTGCGGATCAATCCGGCCACCGTCCTTACCGTGGAGGCGGTTTTGCCGAGGAAAGGCACGGGGGTACCCATCGACCCCATATTTTGGTCTATGAGGATGGCCGTGATGCCGTTCCTCTTGAGGACGGTGAGCATTCCGCGTAGCGCGCTGTTTGTGTATATGGTGCTGACACCGCTCGCCGTTCGTTTTTTAAACAGCCAGTCCTCCACAAGCGGGTTGGCCATGGGCTTCGCGACCACGTTTAAGTCGCTCTCCCGCTTGCCCCAAATGGAGGCCAAGAGCTCCCAGTTGCCGAAGTGCGCCAAGACGATGATTGTGCCCTTGCCCTTATTTCGGGTGTTTGTGTAGATTTCGTACCTGTTTAGCCGGTAGGACGGAAGTTTGCCGCGGCGGAGGAAGTCGACGGCGTAGCGGCCCATATTCCTATATAACCTACGGATGATTTTGTCGGCTTTACCCTTATCCCAAAGCCCGACATGGTCAAAATTCGTTTGTACAATCCTACGGTAGACGCCAAACAAACAAAGCAACCTACCCACCGCTCCGCCCAAGGCCAACGCCAACCGACGCGGGGTAAGGTTCACGCCGAATTCCACGACGCGTAGGGCGACGTACTCAAAGTAATGAGACGTCTTGGGTTTTGGATGTTGTTTTTTGTCGCTCACAAAATAAAATATACATTATCGCGTTTGGGCGAGTGCGTTAAAATTGAATTATGGCGGTTCCGTTACGTTGAACATTTGTCCAAGCGGGGGGCGGACGCCGGACGTTGAATATATTTGTCGAAGATCGGCGCTATGATGTATATTTATACGCGGTCGGTATCAAATTATAACCTTGCGACGACCGCGTTGATATTATATTTATGTTGAATAACGTTTTTTGGAGCGTGTTTGGGAGCGAGGGTTTGGACGGGGGCATCCGACCTTGCGTCTGAGGGGGGGGCGGTCATAGAGATAGGCAAAGAAACGTCACAAATAAGGAGTTTTTGGATAAAGTGAAATTACTTATTATAGGTTCAAACGGCCAATTAGGCTCCGATTTAGTAAAGACGGCGGAATCGCTACGCCGCCATATCGTCGTTCCAATCGACTACCCGCAAATTGACATACGCGACAAAGCGTCCGTGGAATCCGTCGTCAACGACGCCGCGCCCGACGCGGTGATAAACTGCGCCGCGTTTACCGCCGTCGACGATTGCGAGACTAAGCGGGACACCGCGTTTGCGTTGAACGCCGATGCCTGCGGGAATTTGGCGCTTGCCGCGAAAGCGCGGTCGTCGCTATTGATACACATAAGCACAGACTACGTTTTCGACGGAACGGCGTCGTCGCCGTATACGGAAAATGACAACGCTAATCCGCGGACCGTATACGGGAAATCAAAATTGCGCGGCGAAGAGATTATCACCGAATTGTACGGGGATAACAGCATGATATTCAGGATCGCTTGGCTCTACGGCGCCGGCGGTAAGAATTTTGTAAAGACGATCCGCCGCGTCGCGTCGTCGTGTAGCCAAGAGAATAAGCCGCTCAAAGTGGTGAACGACCAGTTCGGTACGCCCACGTGGACGGTCAGCGTCTGCCGGCAGATACTGTCGGTCATTGACGGAGGGGAACGCGGAATTTTTCACGCGACGTGCGAGGGGGATTGTAGTTGGTTTGATTTCGCGAAGGAGATAGTTTCCGCTTACGGCATCGGCGCGGAGGTTTCGCCTTGCACTACGGAGGAGTATCCGAGCAAAACCCCGCGCCCGCGTTACAGCGTTTTGGAAAACGCGAGGCTCAAAGCGTTAAACGCGAATATCATGCCGGAGTGGCGGGAAGCGTTTAGAGAATTTTTATCTACGGAAGAGGGAATATGATGAGAAAAATTTTGGTAACGGGCGGCGCCGGATTCATAGGCTCGAACTTCATCCGCGCCATGCTAAGCAATCGCGACGACGTCTCTATCGTCAACTACGATTTGTTGACTTACGCCGGGCGCTTGGAGAACTTGAACGACGTCGAGAACGATCCGCGATACGCGTTTGTGAGGGGCGACGTATGCGACGCGACGGCGTTGAAGAGCGTGTTTGACGAACACGGTTTTGACGCGGTGGTACACTTTGCCGCAGAGAGCCACGTAGACAACAGCATATCGGGGCCGGCGCGGTTCGTTGCGACAAACGTCCTTGGCACGCAGACGTTGCTGCAAGCGGCGAAAGAGGCGTGGGAGGGGGTCCGCGGCGACTTCGGCGGGAGGCGCTTCGTCCATGTGTCTACAGACGAGGTCTACGGGTCGCTGGGGACGGACGACGGGCGTTTTACGGAGTCCACGCCCCTTGCCCCGAACAGCCCGTACTCGGCGTCTAAAGCGGGGAGCGACCTTATGGCGCGCGCCTATTTTGAGACGTACGGGTTTCCGGTCGTCATTACACGTTGCTCGAACAACTACGGCCCGTACCAATTTCCGGAGAAGCTGATTCCGCTAATGATTACTAACGCCATGAACAACAGGCAGCTACCGGTCTACGGCGACGGGATGAACGTTAGGGACTGGCTGCACGTGAGCGATCACTGCCGCGCCGTGGAGATGGTGCTTGAGAGGGGTCGGGCGGGGGAGGTGTACAATATAGGCGGTAATAATGAGATGCGGAATGTGGATATAGTAAAGATAATACTGTCGCAGTTGGGGAAGCCGGAGAGCCTGATTTCGTATGTAGCGGACAGGCTCGGTCACGATAGGCGGTACGCGATAGACGCGTCGAAGATCCGAGAGGAGCTTGGGTGGGCGCCGGAGGTGGAGTTTGAGGCGGGGATACGGGGGACTATTGAGTGGTATTCTAAAAGAAATTAAAGTCAAATACTAAAATAAGGGGAGGGCTACGCCCTCCCTCGCT
>LIUJ01000145.1:0-3172 GCA_001462255.1 Fibrobacteria bacterium GUT77
AGAATTAAAGATGGGAGTTTTGAGGCGTGGGCTAGGGAGCAAATCTCGGTGTTGATTGAAAACGTCTGAACCAGAATTACCAAAAAAGCAAGAAATATAATTTAATATACAGGCATAGCCCTATCAACATCTCTTGCTCACGCAATGCCCTATTGTCTGAACCAGAATTCTCAGAATTTTCAGAATTACCAGAATAAGATAAGAAAAAATCTCGCTCCGAAAAGTGACAAATGGTCAGAAAAAAATGTATATTACGTTTGTGTTATCTAAAAAGTTTACAAAGCGCGCTTTTCTTTCCTTGCTCTTCACAGTGGCCCAGCCAGCCCTCGCCATAAACAACGTCGCCGTTCTTGAGCTTCTGCCCAACGAGAGCGTTGCGGAGCATATAAAGATCGAGGAGTCCCGGCACCTTACCGACGAGCTTAGGCGGCAGGCCGTCACCATCCTGCCCAAGGGTGAGTACTCGGTGCTGACCAGGGACAACATAATATCCCTGATACCCCCGGACGAGAAAGAGGCCGAATGCCTCGCGGAGAGCTGCGCCGTGGATATAGGAAGGGTCATAGGCGCGGAATATATAACGCAGGGAACCATAGGCACATTCGGGAGCAAGATGACCATCTCGGTTGAGCTTTACGAGACTATGAGCGGCAAGCTGCTCCACAGCATAGTGTTCGAGAGCGCTAACATAGACGGCCTGCTCGCGGCAATCAGGAACTACGCGCAGCCCCTGTTCCAGAGCATACTGGACTCCCGCCCCCAGGCAGTTCCCCCGCCTGAAACCACCAAGGCAGGCGACTTCCCCAAGCCGGAGGCATCCGTGCAGCCCGGCGGAGGGACGGGCGTACCGCAGTGGATAGGCATAGGCCTAGCGTTGGCGGGCATTGGGTCGGGCGTTTACGGTATTTTGTGGGAAAGCAAGTACAAGGATTTGCATAAGGATTATATGCAGGCAACCGCAACCGCAGCCGATGCCAGATGGCAGAAGGCGGAGGATGCGAAAGCCCGGCGGAACATAGGCTACATAATAGGCTCGTCCCTGCTTGTTTGCGGGGTCGCGGTATGGTTTGTTTTTTGAGGAGGCAGTTATGAGTAAAATGAAATTGGCTTTGCTGGCAATCTTTGCGGTTGCCCTTGTGCTTTCGTGCAGCGATCTCGGGCGGGACAACCCGCTTGACCCCAAGAGCTGGAAGTACGACCCTTCGCTGGCTCAGGGGGCGAAGATAACCAAAGAGAAGATAACGGGCTTCTCGCAGAAGGGGCCGTTCATAGTCAATTCCTCCGTTACCTTGCAGGAGCTGGATGCGAGGCTTTCGCAGACGGGGAATCTGTTTCAGGGGCTCACGGATGCGAGCGGTGGCTTTGAGATAAATGGTATAACGCTTGCATCGCCCTACGCCTTGCTCAAGGCGGAGGGCTACTACCGCAACGAGGTGACTGGCGGGAACAGCGAGCAGATAACGCTTTACGCCATTGCCGACATAACGGACAAGAGCAGCGTGAACGTGAACATACTTACCCATCTTGAGTACCACAGGGTTCTCTCCCTTGTAGAGCAAGGCAAGAGCCTCAGGGAGGCCAAGCAGCAGGCGTTGGGTGAGATTCTGGCCGTGTTCGGCATAGGTGCGGGTGCTGCTGCGAAGGGCAGCGAGGATATGTCCATATTCGGCACCGGCGATGGCGATGCAGCGTTGCTTGCCATTTCCGTTCTGCTTCAGGGCGGGCTTGGGGCGGGCGATTTCTCGGCGTTGCTTGGGAGTTTCAGTCAGGGGTTCAAGGTGAGCGGGGTATGGGAGGACGAGGCGGGCAAGGCTGCGGTTAAGGCGTGGGCGTGCACGGCTGATTTGGCTGCCATAAGGAGCAACGTGCTTGCATGGGGCATTTCGGCGAGCGTGCCGAATTTCGAGAAGTATGTGACCGCTTATTGCGGAACGCAGTCTTCGTCTTCGTCCATCCAAAGTTCATCGTCTGGGACGGCTTTGCAGCAGTGCGGAATATATACCTACAACCCTGGAACGCAGTTCTGTCAGGATGGTTCAACGCCTGTCACGCTGTGCGGGGGGAAGACATTCGAAAGTTGGCAGTTCTGCACAGTGGATGGCAATATTTATGACAAATGCAACGGGAATGGCTACAATCCAACTACGCATTATTGCCTCGACGGCAAGACATACAGCTGCGGAAACAAGCCGTACAACCCTTCAGCCCAATTCTGCTACAACAGCAGCAAGGTAGGTAACCTATGTGGCGCAAGAACGGAAATATTTGACCCTGATTTGTACGAATGCAGGGAGAGCAGCAAGATATATTTAAAAACGCCCGTATCTTATCAAGAGGAAAATTACGAAGCTGTTTTGATAGGCTCGCAAACCTGGATGGCAAAGAATCTAAACTATAACATCACAGGCAGCAAGTGCTATGCCGAAGGCGTAAGCGGAGTATCTACGGACAGCATAACTAAGAACTGCACCAAATACGGCCGTCTTTACAACTGGGCGACTGCGATGGCAAATTCGGCTAGTTCTAACGCAAATCCAAGCGGCGTTCGTGGCATTTGCCCCCAAGGGTGGCATATCCCAAGCAACGCGGAGTGGAACGTGCTGGCGAAGACTGTCAACCCAAGCTGCTCCGACAACAGCCATTGCTCCGGCGCAGGCACCAAGCTGAAGGCATCTAGCGAGTGGAATTCGTCTAGCGGGATTTCTCCTGGTTCGGACGATTACGGCTTTGCGGCTCTGCCCGGCGGTCAATACGAATCTACTTCATTCTCAGGTGTCGGTGAAGGCACCCGCTGGTGGAGTAGCTCGGAGAACACTAACAATACTAGCAATGCCTTATTCCGGAGTATGATCTGGAGCAACGAGGACCTACGCTGGTTCGACACCTTCAACAAGTCTTTATTGCACAGTATTCGCTGCGTGAAAAATTAATTGTTGCCCCGCGATTGCCCACAATGCAAAAATTTTGCATAATTGGGCAAAGCGTACCAACAATTTCTAAATTTCCATCAATGAGCAATCCCTTAAACACAAGTTCCCTTGCAAATGCCAAAATCAGCAGAAAAAATTCATTATCAAAATAGCAAGGCATCTTTTGAAAAATTTAATATACAGGCATAGCCCTGTCAACATCTCTTGCCCAGGCGTTTAGCCCGTCTTGCAGGTTCAAAAGC
>LIUJ01000145.1:3291-4041 GCA_001462255.1 Fibrobacteria bacterium GUT77
TTCAAAAGCCTGCCTTTGTACCCAGCCTCACGCAATGCCCTTATTCCAAGAATGCTGCGCTGCCCTATTTTGCATAAAAATACTGAGTCAATACTTGTGTCTAATTCGTCCATTCGCCGCACCAATTGGCCAAGCGGCATAATTATAGCATTAGGGAATTTCACAATAGCCCGCTCGTGAGGCTCGCGAATATCTATGAATTGAATTTTGTCGCCGTTATCCAAGCGTTTCTTTAAATCAATGGCGGTTATTGTTTCTATGGGTTCGCTGTCATTAGTCTTTTTTAATCCGCAAAACTGCTCGTAGTCAATAAGTTCTTTAATAGACGGATTTTTTCCACACACTGGGCAATTCTGATCTTTTTCCAATTTGAGTTCACGGAATGCCATACGCCACGCATCAAAATGCAGCAAACGCCCAACTAACGGCTTTGCTCCGCCAACTATAAGTTTTATGGTTTCCGCTGCCTGTATTGTCCCTATAATGCCCGGCAAAACTCCCATAACCCCGCCCTCGGCGCACGAAGGCACAAGCCCAGGAGGAGGAGGCGATGGATACAAGCAGCGATAACAGGGTCCATCTTTTGCCCCGAAAACACTCGATTGCCCTTCAAATTGAAACACCGAGCCATATACATTGGGCTTGCCCAAAAACACACACGCATCATTCACAAGATAACGCGTTTGAAAATTATCCGTTCCGTCTGCAACGATGTCGTAGTCTTTGATTATGTCAAGGGCGTTTTGGCTT
>LIUJ01000146.1:0-4624 GCA_001462255.1 Fibrobacteria bacterium GUT77
TAAGTAAATCTATTAGCACGTGAGTTCTTTCGGCGGGCGCGTTTGTATTTGCGATTATGTACGCTTTCAAAATTTTTTCTGCGGCCTGTTGGCAGTGGTAGCAGACAATCTCCAATGGGGGACGGAATTTCTCTGACAGCGCAACGGCGCTATCAAGATCCATTTGGGCGAAGCGAATCCACTTCTTTACGTCGTAACTATCCGTGATCATAGAGCAACACTCCTGTTTCCGCGATTTCGTGTTCAAACGATGTCGGGCGTTTTGCGTGAAAGTAAAAATTATCCTGATTATAAGCAAGCAAATCCAACGGTGTTTTCCGAATATCGTATATCTCCATCCAAAAATCCGCCATAAGGTCGATAGGGTGTTTGTCTTCTACCGGCGAGAGGACGCACAGATCAATATCGCTTTTCGGTGTTTCTTCGCCTTTGGCGTATGACCCGAAGAGCAAAATCCGCGATACTATGCCGGTGTTCGCAAGAGTATTGACGATTCTGTCGAGTTCGTTTTTGATTTTGTCGTTCATTATGGGGGTGTCCTTTGGATATTAATATAATACTTTTCATACCCCGAAATCAATATAAAAGTAATAATATTCTTGCAAAACCTCGCGGCGCCATATTATATTAGTATTGCATCGCGCGTCCGCGGCACCGTTGGCCGACAGCCGGCGTCGGGGCGTTTTCGTACAAACTTAATGTAAAGGAACCGTATCATTATGACGTCGCAGCTGAAAAAGACCCGTATAGTCGCCACCCTCGGCCCGGCCTCCGGGTCGCCGGAGAAGATCCGCGCGCTTCTCAAAGAGGGCGTCAACGTATTTCGCTTCAACTTCTCGCACAGCGACCACAGCGCCCACATCGCCAACCTGAACACCGTCTACGAGGTGTCGCGCGAGCTCGGCGTCTACCCGGCGCTGTTGGCCGATTTGCAGGGGCCGAAGATCCGCACCGGCAAGACGGAGGGCAACGCGCCGGTCACGCTTCACGACGGGACGCGGGTAGTTATTACCACGGAGAACGTCGTCTGTACGGACAGCGTTATCTCGATTGACCACCCTACGTTGGCTCAAGAAATCGAGGTGGGGCAGGAGATCGCCATAAACGACGGGCTCATAAGGCTCAAAGTCGAGCTGATAGACGGTAGCAAGAACGCGATACACTGCATAGTGACTGACGGCGGAGTCTATTCGTCGAGAAAAGGGGTCAACCTCCCCAACGTGCGCCTAAGCATTCCGTCCGTGACCGAAAAAGACAAGGACGATTTGGAGTTTATTTTGGCTAATAAGTTCCAGTTCATCGCCCTGTCGTTTGTAAGAACCGCCCAAGACTTAAAGGAGCTTAAGGCTATTATGAACGGGCGGCGCCCGGATATCAAAATCATAGCCAAGATTGAGAAGCCGGAGGCGGCGTTTAACATCGAATCCATCCTTCGGGAGTGCGACGGTATAATGGTCGCGCGGGGAGACCTCGGCGTCGAGGCACACACCTATCAGGTGCCAGTCATACAGAAGGACTTGATTTACAAGGCGAACATGGCCGCTAAGAGCGTTATCGTGGCCACGCAGATGCTTGAATCCATGATAGAGAACCCCGTGCCGACAAGGGCGGAGTCCACCGACGTCGCCAACGCCATCTTCGACGGGACCGACGCCGTAATGCTCTCCGGGGAGACCGCCATGGGCCACTACCCGGAAGCGGCGGTTCAGATGATGACGCGTATCGCCGTGACCGCCGAGAGCAGCAATTACTTCCCCAAGAAGATACACGACCTTTCGATATTAAACAAGTATCCGCCCCACGCCTTGTGCGAAGCGGCGGCATACGCTTCGAGCGATTTGGGCTTCATCCCGATTATCGTCATCACCGTATCCGGCGACACCGCCCACTACATATCCAAGATCCGTTGCCAGTCCCCCATTTTCGCGTTCTCCCCAGACGAAAACGTCGTGCGCCAAATGTCCCTGATATGGAGCGTGCAACCGCAACTGCTCGATTTCGGGAAGGGAGAGATCACCGACATTCTGCGGAGGGCGGAGAAGATGCTTGTGGATCGCGGTTTTGTGGCTGAAAATGATCTTGTCGCGGTACTAACCGGAAGCACGCCGATAAAGGGCGCGACGTCGTTTTTGAGAATAAAGCGGATTGGGGAGGATTAGCGTTTACACCGACAGATCCCCCCGCTCCGGCGCACCGTAGGCCATGCCGACCTCGATGGCCGGGTCGACGTACTCGGCCATAAACTCCCTAACCTGCTCCGGCGCCCTGCCGATGAACCGCGCAACGTCAAGCGACGCGGCAAGATCGCTCTCCGTCATCCCGAAGATCGGGTCTTCGGCTATCCGTTTCAGCAGGTCGTTTTCCCCTCCGTCAACCTTTACTTTTTTGCCCGCCTCCATTGAGTGTACGCGGATACGTTCGTGCAACGCCTGTCTGTCCCCTCCGCGTTTTACGGCTTCCATGATGATGTTTTCCGTGGCCATGAACGGCAACTCTTCTCTTATATGCTTGGCTATGACATTTGGGTATATGGCCAGTCCGTCGCACACGTTCGCGGCTATGATAAGCGCCGCGTCGGCGGCTAAGAACGATTGCGGGACGGAAAGGCGTTTGTTCGCCGAGTCGTCGAGGGTACGCTCAAACCACTGCTCCGCGGCGGTCATGGCGGGGGAAAGGCCGTTTGAGATGATAAAGCGGCATAGGGCGGTGAGGCGCTCGCTACGCATAGGGTTGCGTTTGTAGGCCATGGCGGAGGATCCGACCTGCCCCTTTTCGAAGGGCTCCTCTATCTCTTTTAGGTGTTGTAGGAGACGGATGTCGTTGGCGAATTTGTGCAATGATTGGGCGAGGCCGCTCAAAACGGAAGCTATTTGGGCGTCTACCTTTCTTGTGTACGTTTGGCCGGTAACGGGGAAGACCTCGTCGAACCCCATCTTTTCGGCGACGCGTTTGTCGAGCGCTCTAACTTTTTTATGGTCTCCGTCGAACAAATTTAGGAACGAGGCCTGCGTTCCGGTGGCTCCTTTGACGCCGCGGAATTTAAGCGCGGATTCGAAGCGTCGGAGTTCCTCGAAGTCCATCAGCAGATCGTATATCCACAGGCACGCCCGTTTGCCCACGGTGGTGAGTTGCGCCGGTTGAAAGTGGGTGAAGCCGAGGGTGGGCGTATCAGCGTTGTCGAGCGCGAATGTTTTTAACAGCGCGATGAGGCTTGTGAGGCGTCCCAGTAGAATACGGCAACCGTCGCGCGTTTGTATGAGGTCGGTGTTGTCGCCCACGAAGGCGCTTGTGGCACCGAGGTGAATGATGGGTTTCGCCGTCGGGCAGATCGTCCCGAAGGCCGCGATATGGGCCATTACGTCATGGCGCGTCTGTTTTTCGAAAGCCCTCGCGGCGTCGAAGTCGATGTTGTCGACATTCCTCCGCATTTCGGCGATTTGTTCCTCGGCTATAGGCAGTCCGAGCTCCCTCTCCGCCTCGGCCAGCGCGCACCAAAGGCGGCGCCACGTGGAAAATTTGCGTTGCGGCGAGAACACGCGGAGCATTTCGGGACTCGCGTAGCGGTCGGATAGCGGGTTTACATAACTGTTGTCGTCCATACGGTAAATATAATAAATGGCGCGGGCGGCGGTACAGATATTATATTTTATGGTTATGGACAACGACACAAAACCGATACCGCCCGAAGCCGCCGCCGCGACCGTAATTGACGCCGCGCCGCCGTTCGCGGATACCCGCGACCGCGCCGTTCGCGAGATTCGTACGGAAAATTTGGTTAAAATTTACAACAAGCGGCGCGTGGTAAACGGAACGTCTCTAAACGTTAAGCAAGGCGAGATTGTCGGGCTTCTCGGACCCAACGGCGCCGGTAAGACCACCACGTTTTACATGATCGTAGGACTCATCCGCGCCAACAAGGGAAAGATATTCCTCGACGACAAAAACATCTCCCGCAAGGCGATGTACAAGCGCGCTCGTATGGGAATAGGCTATTTGCCGCAGGAGCCGTCGGTCTTCCGCAAGTTGTCGGTCGCGGACAATTTGACGGCGGTGCTTGAATACCAGCGCATGAGCTCAAAGCAACGCAAAATCCGTATGCGCGAGCTTTTGGACGAGCTGAACGTGGCGCACCTTGAAAAGAGTTTGGGCTACATGCTCTCCGGCGGCGAGCGGCGACGCGTGGAGATCGCCCGAACGCTCGCGATAAAACCGGATTTCATACTTTTAGACGAACCCTTCGCCGGCGTCGACCCGATAGCGGTGGAGGATATCCAGGGCATCGTGCACCAGCTGAAGGCCAAGGGTTACGGCGTGCTGATAACCGACCACAACGTCCGCGAGACGTTGCGCATAACCGACCGCGCCTACATAATGTCGGAGGGGAAAATCCTGATTTCCGGAACGGCGTTGGAGTTGGCGAACAGCCCGGAAGCGAGAAGAATTTATTTGGGACAGAATTTTAGGTTATAGGGTATTAATTGTTCGATTAATTTGTACGATAACGGGTATTGTAGGGGCGACCGAGGACGGTCGCCCCTATGGGAACGGGTTATACGTTGTCGAAAATAAACGTTCGTTTAATAATGAGCGTTTTAACCGTGATCATCGAGATTGCTTCGTCGCT
>LIUJ01000146.1:4808-10097 GCA_001462255.1 Fibrobacteria bacterium GUT77
GGTTACGCTACACGTCATTGCGAGGAGCGTAGCGACGAAGTAATCCGGGAAGTATCAATAGGAGACCCTCGTGAACCTCGGTTTGGACATATCGCAACGCCTGCAACAAAAGATGTCGTTCAACATGATACAGTCGTTGAAGCTCTTGCAGGTGAATACGTTGCAACTGGAACAAATGCTTCAAACCGAGCTTGAGCAGAACCCGCTCCTTGAGGCGAACGAGGAGGTGTCGGCGGACGCGGAGATTGACGCTATGGAGCGCGCGGGGGACGCGGACGGCGAAGGTGAGGATAAGGGCGCGGGCGACGAGGCGGACGAGTATTTGGAGGAACTGACCGGCGGCGGAGACGACGACGGCGGCATAGACTGGGAGGAGTACCTAGAGGACGGTTTTGACCCCGGCGGCGTCTACCGCGAGGAGATCGACCCGAACGAGGAGCGCTACGAGCCGGCGACAGTTTACGAGGAGACGCTTGAGGAGCGGTTGATTGAGCAGTTGTCGGACAAAAAAATAGACGGGCGAACCAAACGGCTTTTGGAGTTTATGATAGGTTGCGTTGACGACGACGGTTATTTGCGCATTGATACGGAGGAACTCGCGGCGCGGACAAGCGCGGCGCCGTGCGAGATTACGGACGCGCTTTCGATTCTTCACCGGCTCGACCCGCCGGGCGTGGGGGCGCGGAATTTACGCGAGTGCCTGCAACTGCAACTCCGCGCCAAAGGCATGGAAAACAGCCTCGCCATGGACATCGTCTCCAAACACTGGGAATTGTTTGAGAAAATGAAAATTCCCGACATCGCGAAACGGCAAGGCGTGGAACCCAAGCAAGTACAGGAGGCGATAACGGCGATAGCCGGCTTGAACCCGAAGCCCGGCCACAGCTACGGCGACGACGCGGCCGCCCCCGTTATCCCCGACCTTATAGTGAGAAAAGTCGACGACCGCTTCATAGTAACGCTCAACGACGGCTCCATACCGTCGCTCTACATAAACAAGCGCTACGCCGACATGATAAAACGCGGCAGCAAGGCCAAAAAGGAGGTGAAGGAGTACGTGCGGGAGAAGTTCAACAGCGCCACGTGGTTCATAAAGGCGATAGAGCAGCGCCGCACCACCATGCTTAGGGTGATGAACGCGATAGTCGAGCGCCAAAAGGTTTTCTTTGACCGCGGGCCGCCGAACATCGTTCCGCTGAAACAACAGGAGATCGCCGACGATATAAACATGCACATATCTACGGTGAGCCGCGTAGTGAACAACAAGTACGTGCAAACGCCGTACGGGATTTTCGAGCTACGCTACTTCTTTACGGAGTCGGTGGGGACGCACCACAAAGGCGCGAAAACCGCTACGGCCGCAGCGGCAACCGGGGCGGATAGCGGGGCCGGGACGGAGGGCGACGTTACCGCCGAGCGTATAAAGAATAAGATCCGGCAGTTAATCGACGGCGAGGATACCAAGAACCCGCTGTCCGACCAAAGGATATCCGAACTGTTGGAAAAAGAAGGCCTCCCGGCGGCGAGGCGGACGGTGGCGAAGTACCGTGAGCAGATGCGTATCCCCCCCACGCGCATGCGGCAGACCTATGGATAACCGGCGCTTCCCCCCGTGGCTCAAAAGGCCGCTCGCCCACGAGGGACGCCAAGGCCAAGTCTCCGGCGTCATCGCCGAGTGCCGCCTGAATACGGTCTGCGCCGAGGCAAAATGCCCCAACCGCGGCGAGTGTTTTAGCAAAGGAAGCGCCGCGTTCCTGATTTTAGGCCCCGTTTGCACCAGAAACTGCGCCTTCTGCGGCGTAGCGTCCGGGGCGCCGAACCCCATTATTGATACCAACGAGGGAACGCGCCTCGCCGAAGCCGCGTGTAGGATGGGCCTCAACCACGTGGTAATAACGTCGGTAACAAGGGACGACCTCCCCGACGGCGGCGCGGCTGTGTTCGCCGACGCCGTGTCGTCCGTACGCGATAAGATACCGGAAGCGACTATAGAGGTACTGATACCCGACTTTCAGGGATCAACAGATTCCCTGAAAACCGTGTTGGATAGCCGCCCGAACGTACTGAACCACAACATGGAGACCGTAAGCCGCCTCTACCCGCAAATACGCCCGCAAGCCGCGTACGGCAGGTCGTTGGAGCTGATAAAACGAGCCGCGGACGATGGTCGGTCGATTGTCAAATCCGGGATAATGGTGGGATTAGGCGAGACGCCCGACGAGGTTTACGAACTAATGCGCGATTTGCGGTCAGCCGGATGCGGCGTAATAACGGTAGGCCAGTACCTACGCCCGTCCGCCGAACAAACCCCCGTGGCCGAGTTCATAACCCCGGAGCAATTTAATAAGTATCAAGAAATCGCGCTAAACATAGGCTTCACCAAAGCCTTCTGCGGGCCGTACGTCAGGAGCTCATATAGGGCGGATGAATTTTTGTAACATTTATTGTTTTTCAAATATTCTAATATCTTTGTATATCTATCGGCGCATATATTATATTTACCCTACGTGAATAAATCAAACCCCGCGGAAACGCGGTTACTTTAAACCAATAACAATTAGCAAGCGGAGGTACAAGTGAAAAGACGTGCTTTGGTTGTTGCGATGGCGGTTGCGGCGTTGACGTTGGCGGGGGGGAGTGTGAGTACGGCGCGGGCGGAGTCGGGGGCGTTCATCACCGGAGGACGGTTGGCGTTCAACTACTCCAATAT
Organism: Fibrobacteria bacterium GUT77; assembly: GCA_001462255.1. GTDB lineage: Bacteria > Fibrobacterota > Chitinivibrionia > Chitinivibrionales > Chitinispirillaceae > GUT77. Next base: position 7,519 of record LIUJ01000146.1, read on the forward strand.
CGCGTTCAACAGAACCGATCGTTACGGCAATACTTACGCGGTTGGATACAGCGACGGCGGTTATGGGGTTGAAGCCGGTTTGCAGGGAAGGTATGCCGTGGTAGAGGGGCAAATGGGCGTCAACATCGGCGCGAATTTTATTTATAGAACCCCCTTTTACTATTACAACGGTTGGAGCGGTAAGTCTTGGAATTCAAACGAAATGGCCATAAGCGTGCCCCTGCTGTTTGAGGTGAGCCCATCCACATTCGGCGCCAATAGCTCGTCCGTCTATGAGATTATATTCTTTCAAATCGGGGTACAGGCGGATTATGTGTTCAACTACGCTGAAACATACGACAACAAATCACGAGATGAAGACAATATGCTATGGGGTAGAGAGAAGGTCAACGTAGGCCTCGTCATCGGTGCCGTAGGCTATTTCAACAGCCACTGCTCTCTCGATCTCAGATATCTACTCGGGCTTACCAGTTTTGACAAAGACGATAAGAAGTCGTACCTATACTCCGGCAGTTTGGGTCTGAGCTTCTATCTTTAATTGAATGACGTAGAAACGGGCGACCGAGGACGGTCGCCCCTACGTTTCCGTCATTACCGTATTTTTTTCAAAAAGTCCCAACATATTATTTAAATTATGGACACATCCAAACTTTTAGAGATTTTACGAATAACCCTCCCAGTTTTCGCTATGCTTGCCTTGGGCAACGTCCTCTCCCGCGCCAAAAAAATGGACGAGAGCCACCAGGCCTTCCTAAACTGGCTTGTCTACTACATCTCCCTCCCCGCCCTTATTTTCGTAGGCATGGCGACACAACCTATCCGCAACTTAATGCACGCCGACTTTATATGGACGACGCTGATATCAATGTTATTGATACTGATAATCTTCATCGCGTTGGCGCTCTTTATGCGGTTAGACAGAAAGACCGCTGTCGTCATGGTCTTCTCCACCTACTGGTCAAACTGCGCCTACATGGGATTTCCCCTGTCGCAATCGGCCTTCGGCGACACCGGTTTTCTCATGGCCGCCATACTGAACGCCGTCACCATGCCTATACTCGTCGCCATAACGTTTGTGATGGTAAGTTTCTGTTCCGACAAGCACCAGAGCACGCTCAAATCCATACGCGACGCTTTGCTAAACCCCATAATTTTAGCGTCGGCGGCGGGGATACTCTACTCGCTTTGCGCCGACCTGCTCGGCTTCGGCGAGGGCGGCAGGCGCTTGCCGACAGTCGCAGGAGAGTTGCTCGGAATATGCGAAATCGCCATGAAAACGGTAGGAACCATGGGGATAACCCTTGCGCTTATAGCGGTAGGCGGGAAGTTGCGCTTCCGCTTCTTTGGAAAAAACGTTTTGCCGTTGGTACTGTCCGCCGTAGGAAAATTAGCTATACTCCCGTTGATAACGCTGTTGATAATGCGGTATTTCTTCCCGGAAGCGATCCCGACGGTAGTAGGTTCCGCCGTGTTGTTAATGACAATGCCGGCGGCTGTAACGGGAGCGGTAATCTCCGCCAAATTCGGCCTAAACGAGGAGTTCGTGTCGGCAGTGCTCGCCGTCAGCATGCTGGGTGGCGTTGTGGCGATACCGGTTTGGCTCTATGTGTTGCTGTAGATCAGCGGACGCGGCGGGGATTTTTTTAAATTTCGCTTGCGTTGATTTGGTGAAAAATAGTATATTTAATATTTGCGGTGAACCTTAATTTTGGAGAGTAAAGGTAATGGACGAAAAAAGCATAAATGAACATATCGGACAGTTTGTCGACCTGCTTGAAAGCGGAGAGTATCCCCAACTTGTTATGGAAAATGACGAGCGTGGAGACGAATGGGCTATTGGCGGCGAGTCTTTGACGGATTATGCGGCTAGAATAAGAAGGCCGGAAAACTACGCGTATATATCCAATCGCCATAGGTCTAAATAGGATAAGGAGCGCCGTACCGTGAGGTGTAAATATACTGAATACAAAGACCTATACCAAAAACACAAAGATATTATCGTAGGATTGGATAAAGACCTAAGCATGAGAGCCGCGACGTTTTATGATAGCGACATTTTAGGTATTCCGGTCTCCGAGTTAATATATAGCCCCAACTTCGCGTTGATAGACGAAGTCGTGCTGAATACTATTGTTGACCTTGACCGAATAAAAAAATATCATCCGGTAAACAACCCGACACGCTATAAATACGCCGCATACCTAGGTTTTTGGTGGCAAAGGGTAAGACCGTTTTTATGCAAAGCCGACGATTATAACCAATTGCGTCAATTGTCGCAAAAATTGACTGTAACCAAAGCCCCAAACGAAGATACATATCCTATTGTCTTGGATATATCCAAATCCGTTAACGAAATCTTTATAAGTGACTATATTCTAAAAACAATACAAATACCATCAGGTCAAACATCGGTATGTGATGACAGTCAAGGCAAAACTATTGATTACGGCGATATAAAAGATTCGTTGGAATATTTTTTGAGATATCGAAATTATAACGCACAAAATTTGGAACTATTCCTAAAGGGATTCAACGTGTGCCCTATGTGTGTGGCCTCATGGGTCTGTTACAAGAAGTGT
>LIUJ01000147.1 GCA_001462255.1 Fibrobacteria bacterium GUT77
GCTGCGCGACTTAAAAGATTAAAATATTTTATATTAGACTTTGACTTTGGTGTTGACTATGAAAAAAACAATATATATATTGATAATATCCGCCCTACTGTTCTCCGGCATAATTGCCGCGAACGTTCGCCTATCCGCCGTCCGCGCCGCCGATTCCGCCCAAAAGCTCGAAAGTATGGCCTACCTCCCCGGTAGCGAGCGGATCAAGCCGTTTATGCTTGGTTTCAACACGACCTACGCGCACTATATATGGATAAATGCCATGATTTACTTCGGCGACCACCTCAGTAGCGACAGACAGTTCAGGTGGTTGACGCGGATGATTGATATGATTACGCGTCTTCACCCGCACTTCCACGAGGCCTATGAGTTCGCGGGGCTCATGATTCCGGACTACTGCCGCGATCCCGACGCGGCGCGGATAATATTAGAGCGCGGGATGAACGTTCTTGGCGGCGTTAGGTGGAACATACCGTTTTACTTGGGGATGTTGTACAATAGGCATTACAACGATCCGGAGCGGGCGGCGCTCTGTTTCGCGGAGGCGGCGCGGGTACCGAGCCCGCAAAGCGGGAAGCTGGCGCGGCTCGCCGCGCGCTTTTACGAGAACGCGGGGCGCGGGGACGAGGCGATGGACGTGTTGCTTTTCTTGTATGAGACAAGCGAAAATCCGGAGGTGAAGCGGCACATTGAGGGGAAAATTGAGGAGATTCATGGGAGAAAGTAAAGTCAAAAAAATATTTGACAACATAGCCAACAATGAATTATCTTTATGTTATTATCGTATAAAGTTTAAAAGTGAATCTTAAATAAAAGATTGTGTATATATGGGACGGACAATAATCACGAATGACGGTCGATTTGAGTGGGATGAAGTCAAAAATGCGCAAAATATAGAAAAGCACGGTATTGATTTCAATCTTGCCGTAAAAGTTTTTGATGATGACGATAGAATTGAAGAATATGATGATTTTCATAGTACATATAATGAGGAACGGTATAGGGTAGTCGGTATGGTTGACAATGATGTCGTTTTTGTGGTAGAGACGGAATTGGAATCGGGTAGAGTAAGAATCATTTCGGCTAGGTATGCCGAAAAAATCTATGCGGATAAATACTTTTTATTAAGGGGACAGTAACTATGATTCTTGAAAAAGAAATTGATACGAAAGAATCGTTGAAAAACGTTTCTTTAACCGGTTGGTATAAGAGTTCAGAACGGTCAAAGCATCCGCACCCCAAAAAACAAAGGGTGGTATGTTCTTTGGACGAAGATGTAATACGGTGGTTGGAGAGCAAAACGGATACGGATGAAGAGTACACGATGTACATTAACCATTATTTAAGAAAGATTATGGGATATGGAAGCTAAATCATTGGCGTGGAATTGAAGAAAACGGTTCGTTGACGCCGCGAATCACATAAGTCCCCAAAAATTAGGCCGCCGTAAAACAGTTTCAAAATTAGAGCCGAAATCCGTGTTGTGGAAAGTCAAAATCGGCGTCAACGCACAAAATTTACATAAGGTTCTCCCGCGCAATGTATTTTTTTATAATATGGAAGGATTTCGATTGATATTGACCGGGACGGGTATCGGTTGCCGAGTAGCCGCTTGCGTTTTTTTCTGTTTGCGCGTCGTGGGCATTGTTTATGCCGCCGGTGGGGACGGCGACGAGGCTTTGCCTATTGCGGCTTCCGGGAGTAGCGTTTACGGGGATATGGCGGCGGAGGTTTTGGTTTCGCCGCGGTCGGCGGCGCTTTCGGCTTCCGACTTGGCCGCCAATGTTTTTGGGCCTATCGCCTCCAATCCGTCGCTTGCCGCCCGTTGCGCCGCGCCTGAGGTTACGGCGGCTTACGCCTCCTACTACGGCGGCGCGTTCGGCGCGTCGACGGTTAATTATACTACGGGTATAGGGAACAGCGGAGGGGTCAGCGTTACGGCGGCTTATTTGCTCATACCGGACATAGAGGATACGCGCGGTGTTGACATTGAGGCGCTTGACGACGGCGATATCAAGATGTTCTCCGCTTCCGACGTGTGGGTGCGGGCGGCTTACGGGCACGGGGTCAAGACAAGGCGCGCCGACCTCTACGCCGGCGCGGCGGCTACGTTTCGGCGGCGCGACATCGGCGACGCCTCCGCCTACGGGCTCGGCGCCGATATAGGGGCCATGGCGTTCTTCAAAAAACCCGCGCTGTACGTAGCGATCCTTTGGGAGAACGTGCGCTACGGTACGGTTAAATGGAAAGATTACACGGAGGAGGTGCCGCAACACCTACGCGCCAGCTTGGCCTTTGAGCGCAACGACCCGTACATATACGGGCGCTTGGCGCTCTTCTACACCTCGCCCGACCTGTTGTTCAACGAGGGGATAAACGCCCAAGACGACATAGGGGATATGGAGGAGAGCCGTTCGCCCGCGGTGCGGACGTTCTCCGACGGGGTGGGTATCCTGTTTTCAGGCGGACGCTACGGCGTAGAGTACACGATAATGAACACCCTATCCTTGCGGGCGGGGTTCGACGGCGGCGGTTACTCAATGGGGGCCGGCCTAACCCTATTCGACGGGCGCGCCGGCGCCGACGTATGCTACGTTAGTCGCGAGCTGGCTGGAACGGTGAAGGTCAGCGTTACGTATAGGTGGAAAAATCGGTTGGATTAAATTAGACTGTAATTCTTCGGGATTGGCTTCGCCGAGATAAACAAGTTGCTTCGTCGCTAAGCTCCTCGCAATGACGGGGATTACGCTACATGTCATTGCGAGCGTAGCGAAGCAATCTCGAAGAGTCGAAATTAAACGTTCGGTTAATTGATACGTTGGGTTCCTTATAATATTGTAAAAGAAAGGATGAGATCGCCATGAACAGGCTCGCGTGTTTTTCCGCGGTTGCGGGGATTGCTTTTTCGGTGGTGTTGTCGACCGGGTGCGCCCCCGCCCCCATGATGTTTGAGCAGCGCTTGAACAGTGACGACGTGACCGTGCGTCGCGAGGCCGCCAAGGATTTGCGCGGGCAGCCGCGCGACGCGAGGCTCGTTCCGTTCATTCTGCAGGCCTGCCGCGACCAAGACACGGACGTGCGCGTCTACGGTTTCTACGCGATAGGGCGGGTCGACGCGAGCGTGGAGGGCGTTGTGAGCGCACTGATAGTCGGCATGGCCGACACGTCGGTTGACGTGCGCCGCGCCGTGGCCTCGTCTTTGGGCACGATCAACCCGTTTCCCAATACCTGCTTGCCGCACATGATTAAAATGCTCGTTGACCCCGACGATAAGACGAGAACGCTTATCGCGTCGGCGATCGTCGACTTGGAGGGCGGGGGCGTAGGGTCGCTTTTGCGCGGTATGGAATCCAAAGACGCCGAACTGCGGGTAGCCGTAATCAAAGTGCTTGCCCAAATTGGGACACCGGCGAAATCGACGTTGCCCAAGCTACGGCAGGTAGCGCGCGAAGACGAGAGCGCGGAGGCGCGTGAGGCGGCGGAAAAGGCCATAAAGTTCATTGAGGGGTAGAAGCGCGGTATCGCTTTTTTTTTGACACGGCGCGTGTTGTCGTAATGTATATTGAAATTAACCGTAACAAGGAGCAAAACTCTCTGTGTCGTTAGACGACTTGTTGTTAAAGCATCCGGCCGTTCCATACGCCTTTTTGCTATCGGGATTCGTCGTCCTGTATTTCGGCGCGGAGTGGCTCGTGGGCGCCAGCGCCCGCCTTGCCGTCCGGTTCGGCGTTAAGCCGTTGCTTGTGGGCGTGACCATAGTGGCGCTCGGCACCAGCGCCCCGGAATTTGTGGTGAGCGTTAAGTCGGCGCTTGACAAGGCCGGCGGCATTGCCGTGGGCAACGTTATAGGCTCCAACATCTGCAATACCGCTTTAGTGCTCGGACTCTCGGCGCTGATATGTCCCATATTGGTATCAAAGCAATTTTTTAAGTTTGACATACCGGTGCTGATAGGCGCCTCTTTCCTAACGTGGTATTTTTTGAGCGACGACGCGGTACAAATATGGGAGGGGATCGTTCTTTTGGCGTTTTTCGTCGGGTACATGGCGTACAACATAGCCAACGCGAAGGTTGGCGGCGGCGACGCCGGCGCGGAAGTCGATTCTGTGGTAGGCGACGGAAAGAAAATCTCTATAGTCAAGAACGCGCTTTTAGTATTGCTGGGTTTGGGGATGCTCGTAGGCGGTGCGGATCTGTTGGTCAAAGGGGCCGTAAGTATAGCCCAAAAATTTAACGTGAGCGACGCGGTAATAGGCCTGACGATAGTGGCTTTCGGCACAAGCCTGCCGGAATTG
>LIUJ01000148.1 GCA_001462255.1 Fibrobacteria bacterium GUT77
GTTGCTTCTTTACCCAACTTATCTTTGTACGAACGAAATTCTCTATCGTAACATTGCTCATACGCATAGGCGCCGATATCGATACTATGCCGTCGGGAGGCTTGACGTATAGGTGCATGTGTTTGATCTTTTTGCGATCTATACGAACGTCTATTTCATCTATCAGCATTAATGATTTTCGCTCTTTCGGTTTAAAATCAAAGCCAACACTATTGTAAATGTCAAAGGTAGTTGTTTATGAATTTCGGTCTCAGTGTCGCGTCGGCGCCTTTTATCAGCGTACCTCTGTGTAATTCTATTACTCGGTAATGGTAGGGGGCAATTAAGTTTAGGTCGTGTGTGGCCATTATTACGGTTGTGCCCCATGAATTTATTCTCTGTAGCAGTTCGAATATGTCTTTGGACACGGCTTGATCCAAGTTACCGGTCGGTTCGTCGGCCAACAGCACCCACGGCTCGTTGACTATCGCCCGCGCTATGGATACGCGCTGTTGCTCGCCGCCGGAGAGCTGGTTGGGATAGTTTGAGCTCTTGTGGCTTAATCCGGTTTGCGCCAAAACCTTGAAGACCTTGCGTTTTACCTCACGCTCCGGGGTGCCGGTCACGCGTAGCGCGAAGGCAACGTTTTCGAAGACGTTGCGGTCGTGCAACAGTCTGAAATCTTGGAAAACGATTCCCAATTTGCGACGCAAATACGGGATGTCGTCGTGGGTTACGCTACGGGAGTCGTAGCCGCACACCAGCACTTGACCGGTGGTAGGCCGCTCCTCCATGTAAATATGCTTGAGTAGCGTAGTCTTACCGGCGCCGCTCGCGCCTATCAAAAAAACGAACTCCGCTTTGTCAATGAAGAACGACAGTGCGTCGAGCGCGCGAAAACCGCCCTCATACTCCTTGCTTACGTGAAGAAATTGAATCATAGCTTTATCCTAATCTCGCCTACGCAACAAGAAACTTATCCTTATAGACTTCCCCGAATACTTCTTAAACATCAACCCATCCCATATCCCCAATACCTCAAAACGCTTATCGGGTATAACCCGCTCTATCTCCGATACGGAAAATATCTTTTGTACGTGCCTCTCCACAAATTTTTCGTAGCAGGACGGATGATCGCCGGACCGACGGTATATGGTAAAATCGTTGTGCTGTATCGACCTTATCTCGTCGTAGTGACTGTGGCGGGCGTAACTGATATCGCCGTAATCTTGAAAATCCATGTAGTAGACAAAGTGCCGCAGAGAGTTCTCCTGCGTGGTAATATCGAAGAGGAACAACCCGCCTGGGAGCAAAACCTCGTAGACAGAGGCAAACAATTTGCGGTACTCGTCAAGCGTCATCATGTAATTTATGCCGTCGTATAGGAACAGTGCCGCGTCGAAACACCGTCTAAACGGCAGACGGCGCACGTCGGCTGCGCAAACAGGCAACTTACGGAGACGCCTCGCCTCCCTGCACATGGCAAAGGACAGATCGGAGGCCGTGTAATCGTATCCAAGCCCCTTGAGCAACGACCCTACCACACCGGTACCGGCGCCTATCTCAAGTATTTTCGGGTTATCCTGACCGCCGTAGCGGCTCAGTACCTTCGCTATCAGCTCAATCCACTCATCGTACTCTACGTGACCCATCAGGCGGTCGTATATCGGAGCTAATGCCTCGTACTGCATATATGAATTCGCGCCCTTGTAGACTTTTGACACAGCAAAACCACACCTATATATACTGACCCGTAAGTACGAATTACCGATCGACGTATCCGACTCCCCTAAATCAACGCGTACAACCGGCCGACACTATATTCTAACGTCAATAAATATCTTCTCCCGCCACCTCTTTACATTGTCCAACAACTGCCGTTGCGCGAAAATGTCTCTCGCTTTTTCGGCTATGAGCGTGTAGTCGTTTTCAAGCGTCAGCCGCCGACTGTCGGCGCGTTTTGAGACCATGTAGATTGAGAATATGTTGCCGTCGACCACCGTCGCGCTTATTTGTCCCGCCTCCAAACCCTGCACCGCCTCGCGGACGGACGACGGCATCTCCAGTAAGGTGAGCCAACCCATGTCTCCGCCGCGCACGCGCGTTATGTTATCCACGCTCATCTCCCTAACTGCCGCCTCAAAACCCGCCCTATCCTTTACGGCGTCGCGCAACGAGTCGAGCTTTGCCGTGAGCGCCTCGCGCTGACCCTCCGTCGGCGCGTATCTAACCAATATATGGCGGATCCTCACACTCATACCTTGCTTCTCTTCCACCTTTATAATATGATACCCCAACCGCGTCTCAAACGGCTCGCTCACGCGTCCGACCGGCAACGAAAACGCGCGTTCCTCAAAGGCCAACTCGGTAGTCGATCCCTTGGCCAAAAAACCGAGATCGCCTCCGGACGCCCCATCCGGACTTTCCGAGTATTTCTTGGCGGCCTCCTCAAAACTCAACCCTGCGTCGAGTTCGCGCTTGGCGGCGCGAATCTTGTCAAAAGCCGCCTGACGCACCGAATCTTGCGCGCCGAGACGCAAACTGAGCTTAAGAAGCTCGAAACTCTCGCCAACCTCAGGTAAACTATCGGCGTACCGCGCGTAAAAACGCTCCACGTCGCGACGATTTATCTTGGCCGAAAAATAATAGCCTTGTTGTAATTTTTGCTTGTACAACTGCTCGCGAATCGCCCTGCGCATCTCCGACTTGAAGCGGGCTATAGTGGTTCCCTGCTGTATGCGAAGTTGCGCCTCAAGCTGTTCCATCGTTATTCTGTTTTGACGAAGAATCGCGTTTATGTGGTTATTCAGCGTGCTCTCAACCTCGTCGTTTCTAACATTTATCGTGCTGTCCCCCATGGCGCGCACCAAAAGCACTTTGTTGTCAATAAGGTCGTTCAAACAATCGAAAAGCAACTTTTTGGCGTCGACTTCGTCGGGATTTTGACCGGTTGCGGTAAGGCGCATATAGGCGTAGGCCTCAAGCTCGGAACGCAGGACTATCTCGTCGCCTATGACCGCCGCTATACCGTCCAAATGCCCCGGCTGACCGAGCGCTATCGGACGAAGATTGGGCGTGGAAGCGCGCTTGTCGTTTGACGCCCGTTCACCGTCGGCGGCTTCGCCGTCGGCGTCCTCGCCACCGTCAACAACTCGTTCCGCCGTTTCCGTCGCGGTTGAATCCACCCGCCCTCCTGACCGGGTTACAACCTCCGCGTCTTCGGCTTGCGGCAACTTGGATTCCGCCGACTTAGACGTCGCCGACCCGCTCTCCTGAGCGAAGCCCGACGACACAAACGCCGCTACGGCCAACACTACGGCAAAAACTTTGGTTGCGTAGCTGAATGTTTTCACAATCAATCCTCCTGCACCGGCACCGTAGGCGTAGGCGCGGGCACAGGCTTAGGCGCGGGCGTCGCCGGTCTCGGCGTAGGCGCGGGTGCCGCCGCCGGCTTAGGTTGCTCCTGCTTCACCGCCTCTTGCTTAGGTGCCTCTTGGGTAACCGCCCCTACCCCCGGAATCAAGTCAACGTTGAACTCCACATCCGACTTCGCGCGTATCTCCGATATAAACCGCTCCGTCTCGTCTTTTTGGGTGATGCTCGAAAGGCGGGAAACTATCTCGTCGCGCACCTCGTCTATTGAGGCTATAGTACCCTTGTCAAACTTGCCGGTCAACCGCAATACATGAAAACCGTCTTCGGTGCCGTACGGCCCGATTATAGAGGGAATTACCGTTGTGGCCATTATGGCCGTGCGCAACTTAGGCGGAACGGCGTCCAACGCCACGTACGGGGCGGACTCGCTAAGCCCCTGAACCTTAGAGTGCGTCTTCGCCGCGTTTTTAAAGGTCTCGTGCGTAACGGTGCGGCGAATCTCAAAAGCGAGATTTACGTCCGACACCACGATATCCTCGTAACGAACCACATTGTACTCGCGGACAAACTGCTCGCGATGGCTTTCGTAATACTCGCGCACAGCCTGATCGCTAATCTCTATGTTGATCTGAGACGCGCTCCGGCTCAAAAGCTCGGTACTAAGCAAATCTTTACGCATGCGTTCCAAACGCGCCTTAATTACCGGCTCCTCGTTTATTCCCAAGCGCACCGCCTCTTGATAAAGAATCTCGGTGTTTATCCACTGACGCACATAAAGAACATTTTGGTCGCGCGTAATAACGTCGCTGTACTCGGCGGGAATGCTCTCCTTGAGCTCCGCGAGCGTGAGGTAATCGTTGCCTACCCTGGCGACTATCGGCCCCTCCGGTCTCTTGGGAATCTCCTCGCGATGGCAGGAAACGGCAACAACCGTAAACAACAACGCCGATACCAAGCACGGCAACGATACCGCCCCAAATACCGGTATACGGCGACGACACCCCATTTTTTTGTTGATGTCCATTCAACTCCTCATGTGCGGTTTTGCGATTTCCGCGTTTTTTTCCATTACAAACGACCACTCATTCTAAATATAGAACATCGGCGCTATTAAAGTCAACACTTATATGGACTTTTTGATTCTGTCCCACCCGTCTTGCGGAATATGGGCGCCCACGGTTTGGCATACTTCATAACCGCACATCGACGCCAACGCTCCGCAACGCTCTAATGTGTAGCCGTTTACCAAGCCGTATAGGAACCCGGAAGCCCACAAATCGCCGGCCCCCGTGGTGTCGACGGCAGGGCGGCCGTCGCCGTAGGGAGCGGTATTGACGACACGGCCTCCATACATTATCAAACTGCCGCGCTTACCCAACTTCATTACGGCTATCGGAGCCCTCTTTCCCAACGCGGCAATAGCCGCCGCCTCATCCCTCAATCCGGTAAACGCGGCCGCCTCATCCTCGTTGGCAATCAAAATGTCCACCGCGCCGCCGTCTACCGCCTCATTCAACAACGACAACGACGCCTCCACCACGGTGAAGCTTGCAAGATCAAGCGATACCAAAGCGCCGGTCGCCTTGGCCGTTTTTATGACCGCCCAAAACAAATCAGGATTAAACAACAAGTAACCCTCCACATGCGCGACGGCACACCCGTCGAAATGGGGCGGAACAATCTCTTTTGGCTTTATCTCGGCGGAAGCCCCCAAACACGTGAGCATCGAGCGCTGCGCGTTTGGGGTAATTATCGAGAGCACCCGCCCGGTCGCCGTAGACGACGAAAGCAAGACCGGATCCACACCGGCGTCGGCGATACGCTCGGCAAGCGTTTGACCGAGAGCGTCGTCGCCGCGCTTACCCACAAAACGCGCCGCGCCGCCAAGTCTCCCGACCCCAACGACCGTGTTGCAAGCCGACCCGCCCGGCACAACGCGCGGGGCGCCGCCCGAACGGGCGACCAACTCCTCAATCCGCTCGTGCCCGACCATCACCATGCCGCCGATTTGCGCGCCGCTACCCGCCACAAACTCGTCGGACTCAAAAATACACAAGTCCATAAGAGCGGAACCGACCGCTACTATCGTACGTTTGTTCGGGGGAAAAGACAACGGTATATTAATCATTCGAACCTCAAACCTCCATGACCTCTTTCTCTTTAAGCGCAAGTTGCTCGTCCGCGAACTTCACGTATTTATCGGTAATCTTTTGAATTTCATCCAATCCTTTTTTCTCCAAATCCTCCGTAATCACCTTGTCCTTTTGCGCTTTTTTCAACTTTTCGTTGGAGTCGCGCCGTACGTTCCTAATCGCGACCTTGGTGTCCTCCGCCGTCTTACGACAATTTTTGAAGAGCTCCTTGCGGCGTTCCTCGGAGAGCGGCGGAATCGGCAAACGGATTTGATTGCCGTCGTTCTGCGGATTGAGACCCAACCCGGAGGCCTGCACCGCCTTCTCTATGGCCGAAAGCATACCCTTCTCCCACGGCTGAACAACCAACATCCGCGCGTCGGGTACCGATATGTTGGCCACCTGATTAATCGGCGCCGGACTGCCGTAGTAATCTACCGTAATTCCGTCAAGAAGCGCGGGCGTAGCGCGCCCCGTCCTGACTTTGGCCAAATCCTTCTTTAAACTATCGAGCGTTTTCTGCATACGTTGCTCGGTCTCACCCTTGATATCCTCCAACGCGCCCATATTGCCCCTCCCCTATTTTGTTTAATATCGTTTCAATTTACAATGGTATATACTACCGCCCAATAATATTTTAGGCCGGCGCGACGATTGTCCCTACCGGTTCCCCCATCAGGCATTTAGCCAAATTTCCCTCTTCAAGCAACTTAAACACAATGATCGGAATTTCACGTTCCATACAAAATGAGAAGGCCGTCGCGTCCATTATTTTCAACTTTTTAGACAGCGCCTCCGCGTGCGTTATGGCATTGAAGCGTTTAGCGTTCGGGTTTTTCATGGGGTCGCTGTCGTAGACGCCGTCTACCTTTGTGGCCTTGAGCACCGCCTCGGCGCCGATCTCGGCGCAACGCAGGGCGGCGGCGGTATCGGTTGTGAAGAATGGGTTGCCGGTACCACCCCCAATCAACGCCACGGCGCCCGACTCAAGAGCGGCGACGGCGCGCTCCGGCGTGTAATACTCTCCGACCCTATCCATCCGAACGGCGGTCAACACACGCGCGTCAACGCCGCGCGACTTTAGGCGTTCGGCAAAAGCCACGGAGTTTATGACGGTAGCGAGCATCCCCATCGCGTCTCCGGCCACGCGTGAAACGTCCGCCGCGTCGGCGCCGCGAATGAAGTTTCCTCCGCCGATGACTATCGCGGTCTGCACGCCGCCGCGAACCACCGCCGCCACCTCCTCGGCGATTGCGGATATGACCTCACCGTCAACGCCAAAACCCCGCTTACCGGCCAACGCCTCGCCGGACAACTTCAGCAAAACACGTTTGTACTTGTACGCGCACGATGCCATAACGTTTGTAAACCTTTATTCTTCCGCACCCAATTCCAAACGTATGAAACCGACCGGCGCAACCTCGGCTCCAACGACCTTAGACGTCTCGGCCACCCTGTCCTTCACCGTTTTCTCCGTGTCGCGAATGAACTTTTGGTTGACGAGCGCGGAGGCCTCGTAGAATTTGGCCAACTTGCCCTCCACCATCTTGTCCCAAATTTTCTCCGGTTTGCCGGAGGTTTCGGCCTGAGAGCGGTATATCTCCTTCTCCTTGGCTATAACCTCTTCGGGAATGCCGGAAGCGTCCACCGCAATAGGGCTCTCGGCGGCTATTTGCATGGCCAAATCCTTGCCCAACTCGGCGAGCGCCGGAGATTTTAGGGCTTCGGGCGACGCGGCCGCGATTTTTACCAACACACCGATCTTTCCGGCGCCGTGGAGATAAGTAAACACCTTTTCCTTAGCGGGATCGCCTTCCATTTTTTTGTATCTGCGGAATGTAATCTTCTCACCGATTTTGGCGACGAGTTCCGTAACCCTCGCCTCAACGGATACCCCGCCGATAGACGCGTCCGAGAGCTTCAACGCGGCGGCGTGATCAACCGGTTTGTTGGCAAGAAGCACCTTTCCGAGCGTATCAATGAACGCGATGAAATCGTCGTTGCGCGCCACAAAGTCGGTCTCGGAATTTACCTCGTACACGATGGCCGCCTTATCGTCCGATACTATGGAAACCTTGCCCTCCTTGGCGGCCTTGTCGGCACGCTTCGCGGCCGTCATCTGCCCCTGCTTGCGCAGGTTCTCTATAGCCAACGCCATATCCCCGTTTGCCTCAATGAGCGCCTGCTTACATATCATCATGCCAAGACCGGTTTTCTCCCTCAAGTCCTTGACCTGCGTAGCCGATATTTCCATACTTCCTACCCTCCGTGTATATTTTCGTTTTTTGGTATTTGAATTACGCGACACCTAAAAAACATCCATACTCTTCCGTCAACCTAAAACCCGTCAATCATCATCGTTATCGACGATTTTCGCGTTCTTTTTGTGCGCTACGCGGTGACGCTTGGCCTTGCTTTCCTCACCGCCGCCCTCGCCGCCGCCGGACACCGGCGCCGCAACCGGCGATTCGTCTTTGGCGGCCATCTCCTCCACCGCCGCGACATTGGCCGCGTGCTCAAGAATTATGTCGCTTATGGCTCTGGCAATGAGCTGTACGGATTTAATCGCGTCGTCGTTGCCCGGTATGGGGTAATCGACCATATCGGGATCGCAGTTGGTATCCACCATTGCCCCAATGGGAATACCGAGCCGCTTCCCCTCCGTAATCGCGATGTGCTCCTTTATGGTATCTACGACAAAAATGATGGCCGGAACGCGCCGCATATACCGGATTCCGGTAAGGATCGACAACAACTTTTCTTTCCTCTTGGCAATGAGCAAGCGCTCCTTTTTAGGAAGCAATTCTATCGTGCCGTCGGCCTCCATCTTCTCGATTTTATCGAGTTTAGCGATACTCTGCTTGATGGTTTGGAAATTGGTCAGCATACCGCCCAGCCAACGCTCCGTAACGTAAGGCATCCCGCAACGGGTAGCCTCCTCGCGAATACAGTCCCGCAACTGCTTTTTGGTGCCCACGAAAAGCACCTTGCCGCCCTTTTTAACCTCCGTCTTCACACGCTCAATAAACCTGTCGAGCGTGGAAATCGTTTTGTTGAGGTCAATGATGTAAATACCGTTTTTGGGGCAGAGGATAAAGCGCTTCATCTTGGGATTCCAGCGCTTGGTCTGATGGCCGAAATGAGTTCCGGCCTCCAGTAGGGCCTGCAGGGTCACTGAAGACATGGCACAACACTCCTTGAATTGTATGGGTTTAACGACCACGGCTGTCTTCGCAAAAAACCATCCGCCCTATTTTTGATGATAGGACGGACACCCGTTTTCCGCTCGACCGTGTGATTGATTTTTTATCCGAATCAAAAAATACCGCTCGGAACCGCGTTAACGCTTCGAGAACTGGAAGCGGCGGCGCGCGCCGGCCTGACCGTACTTCTTACGCTCCACAACGCGGGAGTCACGGGTCAACATACCGCCCTTGCGCAATACCTTACGATTATCTTCGCTCACAAGAGCCAACGCGCGAGAGATACCGAGGCGTATCGCCCCCGACTGCCCGCTGAGCCCGCCGCCGCGCACCCGCGCCACAATGTCGTAGCTCTCGGCCGCATTCAACATTTGCAACGGCTTCACCACGTCCATAACCAACACGTCGCTTTTGAGGTACTCCGCCAATGTCTTGCCGTTGACGCTCCTCTCGCCTTTGCCCGGACGAATTATAACGCACGCGATCGCGTTTTTACGCTTTCCGGTTCCAAAATACTTGGTTTCCAAGATACCGCTCCTTACGTTTTTTTTATTTAACGAACGATTTTCAACGCCAAAAAATCGGGGTGATCTATAATCGTCCCCTACCCCATTCATATCAAATCAACGCCCCCGGTATCATACCTTCTGAACGACCGGCGTCTTACCCACCGACAGTTTCAGCTCCTTCGGCTGTTGCGCCGCGTGCGGGTGTTCGGGACCGCGATAGACAAAGAGCTTCCGCATAATGGCCCGCCCGCGCGGATTCTTTGAAACCATCCCATGGATGGCGTGGGTCACGACCTTGGTTGAATCAAGCCTCATTTGCTCCTCAAAGCTACGGGTTTTGTCACCACCCTGATACATTGAGTGGCGGAAGTAACCCTTGGTCTCCGGTTTGATTCCGGTGAGCCTAACCTTATCGGCGTTGACTACAATTAGGTAGTCTCCGTGATCTTGGTTGGGGGAATAGGCGACCTTCCCCTTACCTATGAGCACCTGAGCGGCCTTGCTGGCGAGCCGCCCCAAAGTAAGCTCGGAGGCGTCCACCACAAACCACTTACGTTCGATGGAAGCGGTGTCTACAACGACGGTTTTCATCTTTTTACCCCTTACCCCACACTGCGTCAATTAAATGACCGGTTATTTGGTTTTCCGCAAAAATACCGCGACAAACGCGGATTTTTCGACTAGCTTATCAAATATAGGTTATGGCGCAGAACAATGTCAAATATTTTTTTATTTTTTTATAAGGCGTCTTTGGGGCGCCAAATGCGTCGGTTTGAACGCCTATGAATATTTTTTCTTCGGAGGCTTCCCGATTATACTATATTATACGGTTGCCTTGTATCGCGGAAGTATCCGTACTTCCTAAAATCAAGTACCGACATAACCCTTTTTCAAAGGACGTCCACTGAACCGCGCCGCCCAGTCTTTTGCCGCTCACCCCGCGATCCTCGTTGTCGCCGTCGTAACGATAGTCGGCGCCTTTACCCAAATCGCGGGCGGCGACGCCTCCAACGGCACGCCCTCCGTCGGCTCCGCGCAACGGCTTATGGTACGCCAACGATACGCGGAAGCGACACGGGAAGTCGTCGCCGTTTTACAAAATAACCCGGAGAACATCGACGCTCTATACACGTTGGCGGCTATCGAACAAACGCGGATTTTGGACTACGAGTCTTACGATATAGACGGGGCGCGTTTTTTATCCTTAGCCGACAGTTTGTCCGAAATACTGGAAAAGCGGCAGACGACGCTACGCGGGGGCGACTCTTTGCGGTGCCTCTTCTACCGAGCGAACATTTCGGGCGGCATCGGCCTCATGCACGCCAAGCGCGGGGCGTGGCTGGAGGGGGCGAAGTTCGCCATAGCCTCCTCCGCCCTTTACAAGCGTGTAAAAAAAGCCGACCCCGGACATCTCGGCGCCGAGCTTGGATTAGGCGTCTTTGACTACTACTTCGGGACAACCCTTAAGTGGATCCCCTTTGCCGGCAACGGAAGCGTGGAGCGAGGCTTGGAATCGATGGAACTGGCGCTCCGCGCCCCCTTCCCGTTCAACCACGCGGCCAAAAGCTCCTACTGTTGGATGCTGATAGACCGCAAACAGTACAAAAAGGCGGACTCACTGGCGCACACCGTATTGCGCGATATCCCGACCAACACCATATTCCTACGCATAAGAGCCCTTATAGCCTTATGGACGGGTTGCTACAACGACGCGCTCTTCTTAGGGAACAAGCTGAAGAACCTGTCCGAAAAACGCGCGCCGGTCAATTGGTCCGATCTAATCACAAGCTACTACATAATAACGAGCGCGCACGATATTTTGGGACAAAAGACGGAAGCCGTCGCCGCGGCGGAAAAAGGCTTGGCAATACCGATGCCGCCGGAATTCAAAAATATGCCGAACGTCAAAGAACATATACGGTTTTTAACCGAAGTCAAAGAAAAACGCAACAAAAGGGCAAAATAATGAGTAAATTCGTCATTACCAATCCCGAATCGTCAATACTCGCCGCACTAACGCTGATAATACTGTCGACCGCCGCGGCGTCGCATGCTTTCGCGAACGACGGAGACAGCGCCGATATCGACAACGGCTACAATCCCATGATACGCATCGACGAAAGGATAAATCGCTTCGTCCAACGCGCTTACTCCCGCTACGGACGGCTACCGAAGGGTTTTCATCGGCAACCCATGGGCACGGCGGATTTTTTGAAATACCTCGACACTCTTTCAACGTTGCCGCTAAGCGCCGATGAACGTTACGCGTTGGAAGGATTGCGCAAATATCTGTCCCTAAACAAAGGCTTATACGGTTTTCGCGGCGGAGCGAAGACCGTCGGCGGCGATAACGACGGCAACGAGGATAAAAACAACAAAAATCAATACGGCCTAATCATCAACTTGGACCTAAGCGCCGACGCGTGGGGCAAATCGGGCGGCGGCATCGACTTACGCGCCGACGGGCGCGGAATCATAGGCCCGCAAATGCGCGGACACATCGGACGCGTCTCGTTTTACTCGTCTTTAGACGTGTGGACGGAATACGCATACGACTCTCTCTTTATGCCTACCACATATCAACCCTACGACGGCGTGCCGTACGAGCTTTACGGACGCCACGACAAAGTGCACGGCGGCAATGTCCGTTCCTCCGACCTACCGCGTTGCGGCGTCGTCTTTGACGCGGGACGGCTCAGTTTACAAGGAGGAATAGACTATTTGCGTTTGGGCCCGGCGGCGTATTTTCCCGTCACGCTGTCGGGTAAAGCGCCGCCCGTTACTTACGCGCGCGGCATATTTGATCTGACATACGTGGAATACCACCACACGGTAGGCATCCTGCGTTCCCAAAAAGACAAACCCAAGTACGTTTACTCCAACGGACTCGTCGGGAATCTGTGGGGAGGCAAGGTACTTTGGGGTATAAGCGAAGTAATGATAAGCGGCAGCACAACGAACCAGCAGGACAACGATCCGGTCAACAAGATAAGCGAGGAATACATCGGACAGGAACCGGGATGGGAGGCGGCGTTCTTTGTCCCATTCGTACCTATGGTTTTTGTGGAACACTACGTGGGCGATAAAAACAACGCCGCTCTGTCCATCGACGCGACGGTCAACTGGCCTAAAGATTTCCGACTGTACTTCGAGTTCTTCTTGGACGATATGCTGTCGCCGTGGAAGATACTAAGCGACGATTGGGGAAACAAATGGGCGCTCACCGCGGGGGCGCAATACTTTACAACATGGGAAAATAGGGATATAAGCGTCGGACTGGAGATAAGCCGCGTTGAGCCGTGGGTCTACACCCATTTTTACGGCGGAAGCCATAGGTACGACCACTTCAATACCTGCCTGGGATCGGAGGCCGGCCCCAATTCCCTCTCGGCAATCGTCAACTTCGACGTCGGCGTTACGGAAAAAGTAACGCTTGGGGCCAAGATAACAAGCCTGTCGAACAATCCGTCCCTCCGCGGAGGCAAAATAACGGACATCCATCAGGGTAACGGCATCGACTCCTCCGGTACTAAAAAATTTTTGGGCCCCGGAACGGTAAGCCATGTCAGACCCGGCATTTACGGACGCTACGACCCGTTCGGACTTTTTCGGGTAAACGCGGGAATCGACGTCGACGTCGCGGAGGATCGCGGACAAACGCGGTTTTCGTTAGACGGGGGATTTAGGTTCTAAATCATAATTTTTCCACCAAAATGCCGTGGTTTTTATTATATTTATAAACCAAGAAGGAGGTGGCTTTAATATGCTCGTAATTGATACCGAATACAAAATTTGGCTAACCGATTTGAAAATTCGAATACGCCAAAGCCAAATTAAGGCAGCCCTTGCCGTAAATACGGCATTGATTGAATTCTATTGGGATTTAGGGAAGATGATTACCGAAAAGCAAACAATATGGGGAAGTAAGTTTTTAGCTACGCTTTCTAATGATTTACGAAAAGAATTTCCGGACATGCAGGGATTGTCTGAAAGAAATCTCAAATATTGTAGAATGTTTTATCAATTTTATGAAAATAACTCAGTCCAACAACCTATTGACTTAATTGGGCAACAACTTGTTGCCCAATCACAAGCGCTTGATAATCAACAAGATACGAACGGCTCTAGGTTAGTGCAACAAGCTGTTACACTAATCCCGTGGGGACACAATATACTCATTTTTACAAAGTCAAAAGATCTAAAAGAAGCATTATTCTACATTCAAAAAACGAAAGAAAATAACTGGAGTCGAGATACTCTCGCTTTACAAATAAAATCAGATTTGTACGCAAGACAAGGTAAAGCTATTACCAATTTTACCAATACATTGCCTGAACCAAATTCCGACCTTGCACAGCAAACCCTAAAAGATCCATACGTATTCGATTTTTTACAACTTACAGAAGAGTATAAAGAACGGGATATAGAAAATCAACTTATGCAACACATTACTAAATTTTTACTTGAATTGGGAAAAGGCTTTGCATTTGTAGGAAGACAGTACAATATACAACTTAACCAAAAAGAATATTTCATAGACCTATTGTTTTATCACATACCAATGCAATGCTATGTAGTAGTAGAATTAAAAAATAAAGATTTTGAACCTGAATTTGCAGGCAAACTCAACTTCTACCTCACACTTATTGATAAAACG
The DNA here is from genome assembly GCA_001462255.1 of Fibrobacteria bacterium GUT77. Lineage (GTDB taxonomy): Bacteria > Fibrobacterota > Chitinivibrionia > Chitinivibrionales > Chitinispirillaceae > GUT77. Next base: position 13,856 of record LIUJ01000148.1, read on the forward strand.
TTGAAACGCCCCAACGAAAATCCAACCATTGGTATATTACTGTGCCGCGGCAAAGATAATTTGGAAGTAGAATATGCGTTGCAAGACATACACAAACCAATGGGGGTAAGTGAATTTAAACTGGATAAAATATTGCCGGATAACCTGAAAAACTCTCTACCCAGTATTGAAGAATTAGAGGAACAACTTAAAAAAATGGATACGGAATGATGTGACAAACAGCATTGTCGCCCACGACCCGATCCGAATAACACGACGACGATCCCCGACGCTCCGACCGGAAACGACGGGAGACGCGAAACCGTCCCATAGAAATC
>LIUJ01000149.1:0-6626 GCA_001462255.1 Fibrobacteria bacterium GUT77
CGTTACCCCGGTGGCGCTCATATCCATATCCGGCGACGGCGTGAGCGTCCACCCGTTGGAAAAAGGCGACCTCGGCGACCTGATCTCAATGGCGCCGGAGGCTGTAAAGAAGATGGCCAAAATGTTCAAAAAAAGGGAAGACAACAAAGATGAACGCGGGGATAAGACCTCACCCGACCCTACCGAATGACGCGTACGGACTCACACAAAAATACGCTATCCGACAAAATTACAGGCATATCTTCCGATATGCCCCTACTTCTTCCCCGTTTCCCCCGCAATGTACTCAAACGTATCAATGATCCACCAGGTATTGGAGACGCTTTCGTATCTTCTGCCGCCTATGATGTAGGTGGGCACAAGTTCCACGCCGTTCTTCTTTCCCTCGGCGTAGGAGGCGTTTACGCGATCCGCGACCGACTGCGACTCCGCCACGGCTTTAAACTTGTCTCTAACGAAGTACATGGACTCCGCTATGCCGTACACGGTCTCTTCGTCCACGCGCCCCTCCGCGCGCGCCAGCGCCAGCATGACGTCCGTGAAGCGACCCATGTCGTACGCGGCTACCAATGCCTTGTTCAGGGCGTTTACCCCAAATGGTTTGGCCACAATCTTTACCCTGCCCTTGAACCTGCCTTTGGTAACCTCGTGGTGCAATTCCGCAAAATTCCTCTTGCAGAGCGGGCACGTGCCGGAAAAGTACATAACCACGGTCAGCGGGGCGGAGGCGTCTCCGATGAGCGGCCAACCCTTAACGTCGGCGGCGTACCGCGTTTTGTTGCTCGCGAGCGACGCGTAGTGATCTTTGAGCGCCTTGCCGTACACACTGTCGTGGGGGGCACCGCCGATGCTGTCCATCCACTCGACGAAGGCGTTTAGCCGCGGCGCTATCCGACACCCCGGTTTCTTCGCCGCGTCGCCGAGCTTAGCCTTGCACTCCTCTACATAGTAGTCCCTACGCAACGAGTCTAAGTATGGGTTTTTGAGGGCGGCGTCGGCGGCGTAGGCGACTTCGGAGAGCGCCGAAATCGGCAACAACGATTGAATAAGCGCAGGAATAAGTACGGCCACGGCAATCCGCCGACTTCTTACGATAAAATGATTTTTCATGGCGCGTGGGCCCCCTTCGAGGTTTCGTGTTCAAGTTTCCCATTTTAACGCTTCATTAAATATAGATTTTTGTATAGGCTAAAGTCAAATTCTTTATCACGTCAACCACCGCCTATCCGACGTTCCCGATACCCCCTTAACGGCCAGCTCGAAGTCGTCGGGGTTGGAGGCGCTCTGTTTGGCCACGTCTAAGGATATCAGCTCATCCTGGTATAGTTGCAACAACGACTGGTCGAACGACTGGGAACCGTACTGAGTATGGCCGTCGCTCATGGCCGGGAGAATCAGATGGCTCTTTTCCGGGTTGAGTATGTATTCGGCCACGGCGGCGTGGTTTATCAGTATTTCGCAGGCCGGTATGCGGCCTCTGCCGTCGAGTTTGGGAAGCAGGCGTAGCGATATTATAGCGACCAAGACGTTTGAGAGAACCAAGCGTATTTGGTCGTGCTGGTGCGGCGGGAAGAATGAGATTATGCGCGTTATGGTTTCGGTGGCGTTCATAGTGTGCAGGGTGCTCATTACGAGGTGGCCGGTGTCGGCGGCGCTCATAGCCGTCTCTATGGTTTCGCAGTCGCGCATTTCGCCTATGAGTATGATGTCCGGGTCTTGGCGGAAGCAGGCGCGTAGGGCGTTGTTGAAGGACGGCGCGTCGGAACCGATCTCACGTTGGGCGATGATGCTGCGTTTGTCGCGGTGCAGAAACTCTATAGGGTCTTCTATGGTAACTATGTTTACGGAGGTACTGGCGTTTATGTGGTCGATCATTGAGGCCAACAGTGTCGACTTGCCGCTTCCGGTGGTGCCGGTAACAAGAATCATGCCGCGTTTTTTCATGGCGATGTCCATAATAACGCTCGGCAGGGCGAGTTCGGAGAATTTGGGTACCTCAACCTTAATGGAGCGTACGGCCATCGCGGGGGTACCGCGTTGGCGGAAGGCGTTTATCCTAAAGCGCCCGACGCCCGGCAGTTTGGCGGCAAAGTCTATCTCGTAGTCGCGCAAAAACTTGTTGTATTGTTCGGGCGTTAGGAGCGTGCGGAGCATGGCGTCCATGTTTTCGAGGGAGATTGCCTCCGAACCCAGCTTGAAGAGGTCTCCGTTTAGGCGCATAATCGGAACGACGCCGCAACGCATGTGGAGGTCGGAGGCGTTTTGGTCGATCATCGCTTTGAGTAACGCGTGGATGTTTATCATAAAGGCAATTCCATCAGCTTTCTGGGCGAGTGTGTGATGGCCGTAGAGCCGCCCCTTTGCAAGACGACCATATCTTCTATGCGTACGCCGCCGAGTTCGGGCACGTAGATACCCGGTTCGACGGTCACCACGCCGTTCTCCGGCAACGCCGTTTCAACGTTTTTGGCCAAGCGGGGTCTCTCGTGCACGCGGAGCCCTACGCCGTGGCCGGTCGCGTGTCCGAAGAGCTCGCCGTAGCCGCTATCGGCAATGGAGCTTCTGGCCACCCCGTCGAGTTCGCAACACCGCATTCCGGCGCGGGCGGCGAGACACGCGCAACGCTGGGCGCGCAGTACTGCGTTGTACACCGCAACCTGCTCCTCGGAGGCCGCGCCGTATACGAAGGTACGCGTCATGTCGGAACAGAAGCCGTCCACGGTGCACCCAAAATCTATCAGCACGAAGTCGCCGTCGCACAACTTGCGCTCCCCCGGATGCCCGTGCGGCAAGGCGCTGCGTTCCCCAAAGAGGACTATGGTGTCGAAGGCCGGTTTTTCGGAGCCGAACTCCGCGCATAAGCCGTCGAGCGTTCGGGCGAGGGAGGCCTCGGTAACGTGGTGTTTTATGTACGGCAAAAGCGCTTTGAGCGCCTTGTCGCCTATGCGCGCCGCGGCCTTCATGCTCTCTATCTCACTCGGAAGCTTACGCACGGCCACATCCGCCACGTCGCCCGAAAGGGGCATAAGTTTTACGCCCGGCAACGCCTTCTTAAGATCCTCGTATTGGTCGACCGTTACCGCGTCGGACTGTATGCCCACAACGGAGAGCGGGCGTACCCTCTTGCTCAGGTATCCGAAGCCGGAGGCCTCGATAAGGGTGAACCTCCACTTGCCGCCGCGGCAAAATTCCTGCGCCGCCGCCTTGTAGCGGAAGTCGGCGAAGAGGTCGAGTTGCCGAGGCGCCACGAGCAGAGCGGCACCGGAGGAGCGGAAGCCGCTTATGTAGAAGACGTCGGCCGGGTCGGTGACGAGGGCGTGCGTGCACTCCCGCTCCGATATGATTTTGCGTACCGCCCTGATTCTGGAAGCCATGGTCCGCGCCGCCTCAACTTCCGGGTTTGGGTTTGGCGCGCTTGCCTTTCTTTGCGGGAGCGCTCTTTTTAATCCTGACTCCGGCCAAGGGCCTAACGTCGGTCGCGGCGCGGGCTCCGGGCGCGTCCGCCTTTTTTTTTCGCCCGGAAGAGGCCGAAGGGGCCTTTTCCGGTCTGACCGCCGCCGTAACCGGCGCCGCTGTGCCACCCTCCCCGAGCTGCCGCAACACCCCCCGTATTTCCTCAATCTTAGCCAAAAGCCGCGTATCCTTAGGATCGCGAAGCATTAGGCGCTCGTATATGTGCAACGCGAGTTGCGGTTGCCCCTGCTGATAGTATATGTCCGCCAACGTGGAGGTGAGCACGTGGTCGGGAAGATCAAAGGGCGTGTCGCGCTCGTCGGGGCCCACAAGTCCGCCCGCCCCCGGCGCCGCGTCAACGCCGTCGGCCATACCCGCGGCCGGAGCGTTCGCGTCGTCAAGCGTCGCGGGGCCGGAACCGAGACCCGCGAGACCGGGATCCTCCTCCGCGTCGAGACCCTCCGCCGCCAATAGCCGCCTAATCTTTTCCTCCGCCTCTTCGTCGGTCACATCCTCTTCGCCGATATCCTTAATCTTACCGGCCAAAATCTCATCGTCCAAATCCTTATACTTGTCGGACTTAATTTCCGGTTCAGTATCTTTAAATTTACCGGCTAAAATCTCGTCGTCCAAGTCCTTATAACCGCCGGATTCCGTCTCGGTTTCAGTATTTTTAAATTTGCCGGCCAAAATCTCGTCGTCCAAATCCTTATACTTGCCGGATTTGATGGTGTGGCCGATATCTTTAAATTTGCCGGCCAAGATCTCATCGTCCAAATCTTTATACTTGCCGGATTCGATCCCGTCCTCTATGTCCTTAAACTTGCCCGCCAAAATCTCACCGTCCAAATCGGCCGCCCTATACCTGGCGATAACGTCGTCCATGCCCACAATGCTGTCCATGTCTATGACGTCGCCCGTCCCGCCCAGTACGTCTTCAACCGTATCGGCCGCGTGATCCGCGTTGACGATATTTTCGGGAACGGCCATGCCGACGATATCGTCAATACTTATAACACCGTCGGGACCGACAATGCCGATAATCTCATCCGTGTCAACAACGCCGTCGGAACCGTTGATATTGACGACGTTGTCGGTATTACCTATAATCTCATTCGTATCAACAACACCGTCGAAACCGTTGATATTGACGACGTCGTCGGTATTGCCTATACCTATAATCTCATTCGTATCAACAACACCGTCGAAACCGTTGATATTGACGACATCGTCGGTATTGCCTATAATCTCATTCGTATCAACGACGCCGTCGGAACCGTTGATGTTGACGACATCGTCGGTATTGCCTATACCTATAATCTCATTCGTATCAACAACGCCGTCGGAACCGTTTATATTGACGACGTCGTCGGTATTGCCTATAATCTCATTCGTATTAACAACACCGTCGGAACCGTTGATGTTGACGACATCGTCGGTACTTATGATACCTTCCGTATCGACCGCCTTCTCAATGCCGACAAAATTGTCCATGTCTATAACTTCGACGTCGTCGCCCGCGTCTATCGCGTTGCCGGCGTTGACTACGTCTTGTATGCTAAGGTTGTCGTCGATATCAACAAGGCCGTCAAGACCCTCAAGTCCGGTGATTCCGTCAATATCGACAACACCGTCCGTATCGACGGTTTCATCCGCGCCGGTCGTCTTATCAATGCCGACAAGACTGTCCATGTCTATAACTTCAACATCGTCGAGCGCGCCGACCGCGTTGCCGGCGTTAACGACGTCGTCTATGTTGACGACATCGTCGCCGGTATAAACGGCGCCCGTACCGTCAGCGTCAACAACAGCGCCGGTATCAACCGCGTTAAGGGGATCAACGGTATCGACCGCCTTCTCAATGCCCACAAAGTTATCCATGTCGATAACGTCAATGGCCTCGTTAGCGTCAACCGCGTTGCCGGCGTTGACTACGTCTTGTATGCTTACGTTACTATCAGCGTCAATAAGGCCCTCAAGACCCTCAAGTTCGTCGGTATTGATAACGGCATCCGTAGCCGTTGTCTTATCTATGCCCACGAGACTGTCCATATCTACGACTTCGACTGCGGCGGCCGTATCGGCGGTAATGTTATCGGCGCCGGTATCACCCGTATCAAGAACGTCATCCGTGGCGCCGACTTCGCCCGTATCGGTCGTCTTATCAATGCCGACAAGGTTGTCCATATCAACAACCTCGACGTCGGCGCCCGCCGCGTCGACGGCGTTGCCGGCGTTGACTACATCGTCTATGCTAACAACGTCGTTCGTATCAATCACGCCGTAAACGGTATCAACGCCGACCGCGTTATCCGTACCGATCGCGTTTTCATCCGCGCCGACGACCTCAACGGCGCTTTCGGCCGTATCAACGCCGTCCGTCCCGCCGATATCAACGTTCATAACCTCTTCAACGCTCATAGCGGTCGTCGTATCCGACGCCGACGCCCCGAACATCTCCGACAACCGCGTCTTTACGTCGTCGCCCGTCATCTCCGCGCCGCTCGTTACCGCCTCCGCCTCGCCCGTCGGCTCCCCAAACGGCTTGTCCGCTACCGCGTCCGTATCAATAGTACGCGGCGTGTCCGCCCGTTTAGGTTCGGCGGCAACGGTTTGGGCGGCTTCCGCTTGTATTTGGGCCTCGTCTTCGTCTACAACCAACGGATCTTTTGGGGCGGACGGGTCGGATATTCCGAAGAGCGTGTCCAAGCGCTCCTCAATGTCTTCCGGCGTAGGCGTTCGGGCTATGTCGACGCCGTTTTCGTCGAGGACTATGGAGGCCGGAAGTTTCCCGACCGTCGCGGCGTCGTCAGGGGGCGGCGCGTCGTCGTCCGTCGGCGCGGCGGCGACTTCGTCGACAATAAGCGCAGGTTCGGCGGAGAGCGTGTCGGGGGGCGGCGGCGCGACGGCTTCCGCCTCAAGCGCGGCGGCAAGGGCGGCCTCTTCCGACTCTTCGGTTGGAACGGGCGCCGACGCTTCGCCGCCGAATACGGCGTTTAGGCGATCCTCCACGTCGTCGCCGGAAACAACTTCCGCCTCAAGCGCCGCGGCAAGGGCGGCCTCTTCCGACTCTTCGGTTGGAACGGGCGCCGACGCTTCGCCGCCGAATATGGCGTTTAGGCGATCCTCCACGTCATCGCCGGAGACGGCTTCCGCCTCAAGCGCCGCGGCAA
>LIUJ01000149.1:6810-11833 GCA_001462255.1 Fibrobacteria bacterium GUT77
TCGCCGGAGACGGCTTCCGCCTCAAGCGCGGCGTCTATCTCCGGAGACCTCGGAAAGTTTAGCATTTGGGTGGCGTTATCAACCGCGTCGGGATCAACAATACTCTCCACAGGCTCCGGCATGGCCGCGGGCGGCAGGATCGTCTGACCGCCGAAGAGTTCGTCCAACTGGTCGACCACGGCGTTGCCGCTGGCGGTCATCGGGCTGATGTCGACGGAAGCGGAATCCGGTATCGCGTCGGCGGACAAAACGGATTGGCCGCCGAAGAGCTCGTCCAACTGGTCGCCGCCCGTAGCGTCCGCCGTCATGGGATTTACGTCAACGGAGGCGAAGTCCGGCATGGCATCGGCTGATAATACGGACTGGTCGCCGAAGAGTTCGTCCAACTGGTCGCCGCCCGCGCCGTCGTCGGAGACGGACATAGGATTGATGTCGACGGGAACCGGCGTTTGTATGGCGTCGGCGGAGAGTACGGACTGGCCGCCGAAGAGTTCGTCCAACTGGTCGACCACGGCGTTGCCGCTGGAGTAACCGCCGTCGACCGTCGGCTCGGACTCAACGGCCGATACGCCGACGTCAGTCGGCTCGGGATCGCCCGTCAACACCGATTGACCGGACGACGCGGACGTATCGACCGGCGCGGAATCGTCCGTCAACACCGATCCGCCTACCGACTCCGGCGTCGGCTCGCCGAACATCTCGTTTAGCTTCCCTACGAGATCGTCCCCGCTAAGTTGATCGTCCGCGGCTTGGTCGTCCGTCGGCATGATCCCTTCCATAGGCACGGGAGCTTCGGTTGCGGGCACGACCCCTTCGGCTTGCGCCGCCTCCGCGGTGCCGAAGAGCGCCTCAAGATGGCTCGCCACGTCGTCGCCGCTTAGCTCGCCGTCGGAAATTTGCCCGTCCGGCATCAACTGCGCCGAAGCGTCCGTCAACACGGCGCTTTCGACCGGCGCGGGCGCTTCCGTCAACGCGGGGGTCTCCGTTGATACGGGCGCTTCGGGCGGCGCCGCCCCTTCGGCTTGCGCCGCCTCAGCCAACATCTCCGCCTCGGCGGTACCAAAGAGCGCGTCGAGCGTACCCGCGACATCGTCGCCGCTTAGTTCGTCGCCCGATATTTGGTCCTCCGCCATCGACGGCGGCGTAGACGCGTCTGTCGGCGCGACGCCCTCAACGGGCGCCGGCGTTCCTACGGCTCCTTCCGCCCGCGCCGCATCAGCAAGCATCTCCGCCTCCGCGCCGCCGAACAGCGCCTCAAGATGACCGGCCACGTCGTCGCCGCTAAGACCGTCTTGATCCGCCGCAACCGTAGAGGCCAACGGCGGCGTTTGTTGCGGCATTTGCGCCTCGGGCATGGTCGGCGGCATCTGCGGAGGCATCTGCGCCGCGGGTATTTGCGGCGGCATTTGCGCCGCGGGCATGGGCGGCGCCTGTTCCAACGGCCCGCCGAAGATCGATTCGATTTGGTCGATGATATCGTCGCCGCCGGGTTGACCGGCGTCGTTAGACGGCGGCATTTGCGGAGGCATCTGCGCCGCGGGCATGGGCGGCGGCATCTGCGGAGGCATCTGCGCCGCGGGCATGGGCGGCGGCATTTGCGGAGGCATCTGCGCTTCCGGCGTGGGCGGCGCCTGTTCCAACGGCCCGCCGAAGATCGATTCGATTTGGTCGAGAATATCGTTGCCGCCGGGTTGACCGGCGTCGTATGGCGCCGCCACCGGTTCAGGGGGCGCGGCGAACGCCGCGTTTTGGGCGGGGGCGCTTGGAGGCACGCTCGCCGCGGGGGCGGGCGACGATTGCATTTTATCGCTGAACAGTGAGTCTAACTGACTTTCGATTTGGCTTTCTAAGCTGGCTTGGGCGGAGACGGAGGCCGGTTGCGCGTTGCTCGCCGTATGCGCCGGGGCCGCCGGCTTTAGTCCGAGTATCTCCGCCGCGGTACCCCTCTCCCGTTGTTTGTTTTTGGCCGCGCAGGTTCGAAGCTCAAGGTTGTCCGGTTCCATGTCGGAGAGGATGGCGTACAAACTGCCGGCTGCGGCGGCGCGACCCTGCGCCAAATAGATGTCGGCCAGCATCCGCAAAGCGACGGGATTTCGCACGTCAACGGCGCACACCTTAAGAGACTCATCGGCGGCGGCGGTGAGATTCCCCTGCTCTTTGTAGCAACGCGCGAGCACCAAACGCCCGGTAACGTAGCCGGGATGCTCGGCAAGTCCGGCGCGGCACAACTCCACCGCCCCCTGCAAATCGCCGCCCTCGCGGTACATATCCGCCAAACGCGAGAACGCCCGCGACTTGGGGTTACCCGACAGCTTCCGCTCAAGCTCCCGTATCGCCTGATTCTTGGATCCCATTCCAACTTCTCTCCAAACGCAACTTTCGTTAAAAGACTCCGCTCACAATATCATAAATATAGTATCGGGCGACGCAAACGGCGCAAGTATTGTGCACAAACTTTTTTTATTTAAAAAGACAATGTTTACCGCCGCATTATAAAAATCACGCCCGACTTTCAATTTTACGTTATAATAGGCAAAAGATTTGAACCGTCTATGACTTATATCTTTTATATTGATTTATTATAATCCGGCGACGTTGATTATATTTATTAATGTAGGCCGGCGGCCGGGGGCGGTCGTCGTCGTAGCGTCCATAATTATACCGTGAGGGGAGGATTTTATGAAAAAAACGTTAATCTGTTGTTGCCTTGTCTGTACGCTGTTATTGCCGCCGTCAATCGGCAGGCTGAACGCTCAATCGGAAATCCCCGTCTTTACGTGGGGCAACGTTGTGATGGGCGGCGGCGGATTCGTTTCGGCCGTTATCGCGTCTAAGACCGAACGGAACGTCATATACGCCCGTACGGACGTTGGCGGAGCGTACAGGTGGAACGAGGCCGGCAATTCGTGGGTGTCTATTTTAGATTGGGTCGGCCCCGACGATGTCGGGATTTGGGGCGTTGACGCTCTCGCGCTTGACCCGTCCAACCCGTCGCGCGTCTATATGCTCGCGGGGACCACTTACTGGTCGAACGGCAAAACGATGATCTTGCGGTCGGATGATTACGGGGCGACCTTCGATACCGTAAACGTGACCTCGCGGTTCAAGACTAACGGCAACGGCATGGGGCGGCAGAACGGGGAGAGGTTGGCCGTCGACCCCAATAATCCCGACATCCTTTTCTGCGGTACGCGCAACGACGGCCTTTGGAAGAGCGCGGATAGGGGCGATTCGTGGAGCAAAGTAACGGGCGCGCCGACGCTTGCCAACGATTTGGGCGTCTGCCTCGTGCTTTTCGACCCGAATAAAAAATCCGGGAGCGCCACTTCGCGGATATATATCGGATTGTCCCGAGATACCGACAATTTTTATGTCAGCGACGACGCGGGGGTAACTTGGAACGCGATAGCGTTTCCGTCGAGTTTGTCGAAAAAGGTGATGCCGCAGAGGGCGACGCTGACGCCGGGCGGGCGGTTCTTATATATAGCGACGGCGGTATACGCTGGGCCGCACGGCAACGGCGCCAGCCGCGGGGCGCTTCTCAGGTACGATACCGAGAATAAAACGTTTGCGAACATCTCGCCGGAAAACGTTCTTGACGATCCGCCCGGCGACGGCGGCTGGGACGCCTATCTCGGCGGTATCGGCGGCGTTTCCATCGGTTCGGGCGCCGATACGAACTTTATCGTCGCGTCAACCGTTAACGCGTGGAAGCCGCAGATTTGGGACGTATCCGGAAAGCCGGCGTGGGGGGATAAGATATTCGCGAGCGCTGACGGCGGCCAGACGTGGACGGCCGTTTTCGGCAATATCGGCGACGGCGACGCCAATAACACAACCGGCGGCGAACAAATAGCGGTGCTAGATAAAAACGGTTACAACTGGATAGAGGGCGAGAGCGTCCATTGGGCGGGCAGCATAGAGATTGACCCGTTCAATCCGAAGCGCGTGTTCGTAACATCGGGAAACGGCGTGTATATGGCGGATGATTTTACGATAGGAAAGCGCTTCAGTTTTAAATTTACCGTACGCGGCCTCGAGGAGACGGTTCCGCTTGACGTGGCAAGCATCCCCGGCGGGCCGCTTATATCGGTGATAATGGATTACGACGGCTTCGTGCACGACGACATAACAAAGCCGGTCAAAGGCAACAGGCATAATCCGAATATCGGCAATACGTATGGCGTCGATTACGCCAAGCTGAAGCCGAATATCGTCGTTAGGGTCGGCGGGGACGATAAGAAAGCGGATAATAACGATTACCGTTTCCCGCTATATTATTCCGAGGATACCGCCCGCACGTGGAAGAAGTTCGGCACGCATCCCGAACCCGGACGGAATTACGGCGGAAAGATAGCGGTGTCGTCCGACGGGCGCGTTGTTTTGTGGGCTCCGCAAGAGAAGAGTACGCTCTATAGGACGGCCGATTGGGGCGCGACGTGGACGCAGAGCGTTGAAAGCGGAATATCCAACACGCCGTTTCCCAAAGCCGATCCGGTTGACCCCGCGGTGTTTTACGCCTTCGGTAACGGCGTTTGGAGGAGTAGCGACACGGGAAAAACATTCACAAAAGCCGGCGGCGATTTCAGCTGGACGAATGAGATGACGGTAACGCCGGGCGTAAAAGGCCACGTGTGGGTGACGGGATACGCGTGGGACGGGATAAACGGCGGATTCTTGGCGCGCTCTACCGACGGCGGGACGACATTCCACAATGTTGATCCCGATGCCGATCCTAAATATACGCAGAGGGTGCAGCACTCCGAGGTCATGGGTTTCGGAAAGGCGGCGCCGGGGCAGACTTATCCGGCCATCTACATATACGGAACGATAGACGGCGTAAAGGGTATATGGCAATCCGTTGACGAGGCAAAAAGCTGGGTTCGCATAGACGACCCCAAGTACGCATTCGGCAGCCTTGCCAACGGCAAATTCCTGCGCGGTGACATGAACGCCTTCGGCGTGGTCTATAGGTCTACCGCCGGCCGCGGCATAGCGGCGCGGATGCCGGCGGAATGGATAG
>LIUJ01000150.1 GCA_001462255.1 Fibrobacteria bacterium GUT77
CGAATGAGTTCCTCGAACACGGTTCCCATCGCGTGGTTGTCGAGCGCGGGTAGACGGACGCTTCCGTCGTCGTTAAGCACGGGGTATGGGCTGAGGTTTACGGTCGGCGACACGAATTTCTCAATGACCGCGCCGAGCCTGTCCGCTTCCGTCAACGTGTCCAATTGATTGCGGAACTTAAACTTCTCCAATATCTCCTGCACATTGGGCGAAAAGCCGTCTAAGTAGGCGGTGAAATCCGTTTTCAACTTTTGTTGACTGGTGCGGTTGGTCAGATCACGTAGTCGAAAGTCAGATGAATTGCAGAACGACTGGCCGGCAGCGTGGCATAGGGCTGCGTCTTGGTTGATCACGCCTGCGTTGCTCAATTCCTTTTTCATGTCAAGGACGGTCTGCTTGCTTGCCTCAAGCACAGCGTCCAAGCGGCGTATGACGGTCATGGGCAAAATTACATCGCGGTATTTGCTACGCACATAAACATTAAAGAGGCAGTCGTCGGCGATGCCCCATATAAAGTTTACTATGGAATTGTATGTTTGATTATCCATTTTCAGTAACTCACCCCGTCGACGTCCCCGCCGTTTTTCTTTCCGCCGTTTGACCGGATCTCGACCATTATGTTATTAGGCGCGCAGATTAGCCGTACGTTTGGGGCGCTTATCGCGCCGGACAATTCGCAAATTCCTTTTGGGCACGTCGCGCGGTTGATGTTTGCCGCTCCGTTTTTTATCTCTATGCCTACCTCCCCGATTTTCCCGTTGACGGTAAAAGAAACGTCGTCTTTCAGCGGGTATTCGGCGATTATCGTGTTTTGTCGATAAACGACTACGCGGTCGGGGCGCATAGTATCAACTTTGGCGAACGCGGTTACGGCTCCGCATATCATCGCGGCGGCTATTACCGCGTCGACTGCCGTGAAAGTTCGCATCAGTAGTTGACCATTACTTTCGCGTAGTATAGGTTGTCGTCGGTAGCCAACCCTATCAGCACTTTGGGGGGTTGTTTGTCCCATCTGTATACTATTGACAGGCGTCCCTGCCGGATTTCTTGGAAGTTTACGCGATTTACGGCGACCGGCGGCTTGCCTAATCTTCTCTCGTAGGAGGCGGCGAGTTCGTTTGCCCATTTTCTGGCGCCGGTATCCATAACCGCCGCCTTAACCGCCGCCGTTTCCAACTCGTAGGCGTTGTAGCGACCGTCCGCGCCGAAGTAAAAGGCCGCCGTAACACGTTGGCCGTCTATTATCAAACTGTCGGCCAATATGTAGTCTTGCACAAACTTCGATTTGTGTTTGTTGCCGTCGAGTATCCTCTTAAGCGTATTCTTTGTAAGACCCGCCGGAAGTCCGAGAATGTCAACGTGGTTCGGCTTGTTGTTTTTAAGTTCGGTCACTATGGTCATTGAGTCTTTGTACGCCTTCTCTTTGGCGGCTCTTTGGGCGGATATGATATTGTCCATCTCGGTTATTTGGCGGTCTATTTGTTCGTAAAAAACGATGGGTTCGCACGGCCTCACCTCGTGCGCCTTCATACCCGTGGCCTTTACGAACGACTTGAACTTCTCAGGATAGCCTTTGTCGCGAACCATTGAGTCGATGTGGCTTTTCCAGCGAAAGAGTTGGGAACGGCTGATTTTTTCCGGATCGCCCATGCAAACAAGGTAGTCGTTTTTGACGATGGCTACTAGAGAGTCGGCGGCGCCCTTGCCGTACTTTTCCATGAATATCGCGTCGAACGTTTTTGCCGTATCAACCGCGGGCGCGGCCGGCGTTTTGGTCGACGCGTTTTGCGCTACCGTTTGCGCCGTCAAACATAATAGGCAACACAATAATAGGCCGATTAGGGATGATTTGCGTTCATAACGCGACGGGCTAACTCCGTTCGCCCCTACGACGGAACCGTTGTTGCCGCCAAATGAATTTCTCATAACTCGTCTCCTATGAACCGCGAAGCCCACGACCTCACGTGTTTGCCGTTTAGCACGTGAAAGCGCCGCATACGCGAGAGCGTCTCGGTAGAAAAGGTTGAGAGCGGTATCCACACCAAATGCTTTTTGAAGCGGGCGGCGAGCGTGCGCATTTTCAACGACGGCGCTTTGGCCGAGAGAATCGCAACGTTTTTCTCCTTAGCGAACATCATTGATCCCACCGTGAGTTGCATGGCGCAACCGGTAACGCCGGTCGTCGCCGCGCACTGAAAAATGTTCGGCACGCTACGCGGCGGGAAGAGTAGCGCCAAACCGCCGTAGACGCTACGGGCGATGCCGGGGCCTATCAGGTCGTCGAACGGGTTGGTGGAATAAAAGCTAAGCGTCGACTCGTCCTCGTGTTCGGCGTACCAGGTAGTGCGGTTGGGGTAGAGATCGTCGTGATCGTCGTCGAAGAGTATGACTACGGTGTCGACCTTGTTTTTCGTCGGCGGCAATTCCTTTACGTACACGCTGCCCGTGTGCCAGTTGCGCAACGTTTCGCGTATGTCTATGCCGTCTTTTACCGATGAGGTAAATTTTTCGCTACGCGCCATGCTCTCCGTGAGAATCCGCGCCGCCTTGTTGCGCACGTGCTCGTTGAAGCCTTCTATTCGCGTATCCTCCGGTACGTGCGAGCATACGCCGTGCGGGTTCCACGAATAGCGGTAGCGCTTCTTCTGCATAACGGTGGGGTCGGGTTTTATGTCGAGTTTGCGCCAATAAAGTTCCGTGTCGCGAAAGAGATTTATCGCGCTGTAAACCTCACGCTCCGTATCCGGGTAGTCGTCCTCTTTAAGCGAGAGTTTGTCTATGCCGATGTTGACTATGTCGTCGTCGTTTACCATCGGCAAAAACGGATAGTATTTTGCGTTTTTGAGAACGCGTAGCGCGTATGCGTTGCCTCCCACACCCTTTGCCGCCTCAACGATATCAAATAATGTCGGGACGAGCCGCTTTGACATCACCGTAAGGTTGCGCAGATATTTTAAGGCGGCTTGAATTCTCACCGGCGACAGGTGTAGGGTTTGTTCCTTGCTGTCGTAATAATTTTCGCGCGTGTCGATGAACAGGTCTTTTACGGCGTCGGTGGGATCCATCGGCGACGCGAAAGGGTCTTGGCGTTCGATTTGCGTTTTCGCGGCGACGAACGGGAGTTCGCTTAGGGCGAAGTAGAGGTGGTCGGGATTTATGTAGCGTTTGAACACGCGGCTTACGGTGTCGCCGCCCTTTTCGACGAGACCATTGGGCGGTATTTTGCCGCTTAGCCGCTTCCTTATAACGTCAAAAAGCGATATGTGCGTAACGGCGAGTATGTTATTGTGTCGTTCGCTCAATTCGAGTATATTATTGGCGACCATGTCCGCCTCCATGCGGGACGCCATGTTGTTCAACGCGAGGAGAACCCCTTTTGCCGAATACAATCCTTCGCTATTATCACCGCCCATAGCCGTACGCAGTTCCTCTTTTAGGGCGGCGCGGCATAAGAGAGTGTACGCGTCAAACCCGATTTTCGCGATGGAATACTCGTCAGGCATCGACATCATCTTTGTCGGCGGGTGCAACACCGCCGAGCCTACGCAGTAAAACGGGAGGCGCCTCTGCCGAGCTTGGCGCACACCCTCTATCATCGCGTCGCACGGATCGATGGGAACGTAGTAACAGAATGGGAAACCGTCCCAATCGCCTCTGCGGCTGCCTATGGAACCGAAAGTATTGCTGTTGCCGTCATTGATGTCTTCGCCGCGTATTAAAAGCGCCGAGATCAGCGGCAAGTCGTCTACCGCCTCGGCCAAATCGTCTTGGAAGGCCGGCGGGATGTCGACGGCCACGCAGTCGTATTTTTGTTCCGAACACAAACGCCGCACCTCGCGAGCGAACATCTCCGCGCCGTGGATGGCCGGAACAAGCTCGATCTTCGAGCATACTCTCATACGTCAACCCCATCTCTTGTCGGGATCGGATTCGGCGTCGGGGTTTAGGTCCTCGTCGTCGGAGAAGAAAAAATCGCCGAGGTTCATCGACGGAATGTTACCCCCCTGCTTTTTGCGGGTCTGCGCCAATTTGTCTATATCGAGCGCGTCCTCGCCGAGAATTTGGCTTACCGCCCTATTAAATAGTTCTTTCGTGTCCGCACCCTTGTCGCTCTCTTTCAGTTTTAACGCGTAGCGTATGATGTTGATACCGTCGCGTACGGAAAACGATAGGTCAAGCCCGTGCGCCTTTTGCAGATAATCCACGCACATGTCCAATATTTCGCCGCTTGAGAACGGTAGGCTGTAGGAGAGTATTTTCATCTCGTCTTCCCGTTCCGGAAACGGTATTTTTATTCCCGGTTGCAAGCGCGACATTATGTAGTCGGGTATTTCAAACGTCGACGAATCCTCGTTCATCGTTATAGCCGCCCTAAAGTCGGGATGGGCGCACACGGTTATTCCGGCGACGACCGATTCCGCCATCCTGCGGTTGTCGAACAATCCGGCGAGCGACGCCCACGATTTTTCAGCCATCCTGTTGCCCTCGTCGAGAATGGCGACGGCGCCCCTTACGGCGGCTGTGAGTAGCGGCGACGCGTGGTAGGATATTTTTCCCTGTTCGGAGAGCACCGGCGTAACCAAGAGATCTTCGGGGCGGGTGTCGGCGGTACACTGCATGATGTAGACGTCCTGCCCGCGAGCACGCGCCGCCGCTATGGCGAGCGTGGTCTTGCCGATCCCCGGATAGCCGATAATACGCGGCGTGAGCGGCAGATCGCGCTCGTCTACGGTGATCCAGCAGGCGAGCAACTGCCGCAACGGTTCCGATTGGCCTATCCACTCCACGGTAGTCGCTACGGGGTGGGCTAAGGCCAACTCTACATTGTCAACAACGATTTTTTCCATAGTATTCTAAGCGCTCTTAATTATTATTTACCGAAATATTTAGGATTTTCCCTCTCCTCCCACATATACCGCGCCTTGTCCTCCCACTTCTCTATCCACTTGGTATTGAGAGACGGATTCTTTTTCATGGCTTCCAAGCGGTCGGTCTTCAGTTTGGCAAAGGCGTTGAGGTATGAGTTGGCATTCGTAAAATCGCCTAAACGTATGAACAGCACCACGATGAGATAGACAACCTGCATCTCCAACTCGTCCGACGGGCACTCCGATTTCTCATAGCACGTCTTGAAGAGACCGAGCGCCTCCGTGAGCGGCCCCGTGTCGTCTTGGCCCTCGCATTTCATTATGTAGGCGATCTTTAGTGCGTAAGAACCCATTTTAAAATAACTGTACGGTTGTTGCAACTCCGCCTCAACGGCCGCCCGCGCCATCGCGAGCCGATAGCTCTGTATGGCCACCTGCGCCGAGCGCTCCCGCTTGAAGTAGTCGGCATTACCCAGCGCGTCGGGTAGCAACAACTTGTGTTCCTCAATCTTCTCCTTGAGGCTGATTATCACGCTCGCTTGGAGGGAAGACGGTTCCTCTTTGTTTCCGGTGAACGAGGGGTAGTTGAAGTTCTTCTTGTCGGGCGATGCCAAAAGGCACATAGGGCAGACGGTTACGGCGAGGCGCGTGTAATCGACGGTCTTGTAGCCGGAGGATCCGGAGTATACGGGTACGAGGAAGACCGTTTGTACCACCTGCTGGCTCTTGGCGCGCAGTTCGTAGTTTATGATACCGGTGTGCCCGCAGATAGGGCAGTTGACGGTGGACTCGAACACCGGGTCTTGGTCGGAAAGCGGCGCCGCGGCCGCCGCCTTCTGTTTGGCTTTTTCCGCGATCTTTTGGGCCATGGCCGCCTTAGCCGCCTCGGCCTTGGCCTTGTTGGCCGCCGCTATCGCCGCCGCCCTCGCCGCGAGGACGGCCGCCGCCCCGCCCGGAACCGCCGCCGCCCCGGCAACGGTCGACGCGGCCGTAACCGACGTCGCGCCGCTCTTGATTGCCCTGAACTCCTTCAGGTTCTTCACGTTTATGGCGTAACCGTAACGCCGGACAAACTCGTTGGCGAGATTACCGTCCTTTAAAATAACTTTCAGAATCATGAACAGCTGCTTTTGGATTTCCAAATCCTCGTTATCGTCACCCATACCGCGCTTCCCTTCTTCTCCCGGTTATTGCCGAAACGTGAACCGACCGCCACGCACCAACATAAGTACCGATACTATAAATATAATATTGTGGCACGCCCGGTAGCGATAGGAAAATTCAAGACTTTCCCAAAATCGGAATCACCGCCGGTTTATACGAAAAAGCTATCGCCCGTCCCAACCCATGTTTCTTGCCACCGTCTCCAATATCTGCTCCTGCATTATCCAGTTGTCGTACTGATTCGGCCCAACGTTCCTGCAGAATACGGCGAACGCGTAAGTTCTGTCGTCCAAAAACATATACCCGGCCAACGTACTGACCTTTACCGAGTTGAGCGTACCGGTCTTCGCCCTAACCAACCCCTTAAGCTTAGAGCGCTGAAAACGCGAGCGCAACGTACCGTCCACGCCGGATACGGAAAGCGCGGACACGTAGTCGGGGTAGTAGTTCTTCCGCTTCGACACGTACGACAAGAGTTCAACGATCTGCGCCGGGCTTACCGCATTCTCAATCTTCGCCAACGCTCCAACCGATTCGTCGACTTCGGCGCCCTTAGGCGTCGCCCGCTCGCCGCCCATACCGGAACCGTTTATTATTTGCGGCTTGCCGGGCAACCCCCTAAGTTCCCACCACGCCGTAACCGTCGCCGCCCCTTTGGGCCAAGTACCGGGGTCGCCCAACTTCTCGGCGCCCATTGTCTTAAACAACATCTCGGCGATGAAGTTGCTCGACCACTTGAACATGTGCTTGACAAACTCCGTGACCGGATCGCCGCCGTAGATATAGAACGGCGCCTTAGCCGCCAAAGTGTCAGGCACCTTTTGCCGCATGGTCCTCCCGGTTATCTTTATGCCGTTGTCCGCGCACTGCGCCCTAAAAGCTCCCCCGAAGGACTCCCACGACTGCCACATGCGCCGATAGGCGTACCCGGGCGGTTCCTCCACACCCATGGTACCCTTCACGTTCACCTGCGTGACCCCGTTCTGCAACGACGTGGAGACGTCTATATGCCCCTTCGCGCCGGCGACCGTGACGGCCGTGGCGTTTACCTTGACCCCCTCAATCTTGGGGAAGATGTCGACGAAAACCGGCGACCCCACCTGATGCCCAGGACGGTGGTGCACGGCTATGGAACTGTAGCTCACGGGCAACGCGCTGATCAACGATTGGTAGGAGCGGCTCTCATCCTCGGAGAACCCAGGCCCCACTGCCACGTCGTCAAAAAAGTAGTTGTCTATAATGATATTGCCGTTAATCCTACGCACCCCGCGGTGGCGCAAGTGCTGGACGATAAGCCACAACTTCTCCGGATTGATCCCCGGCTCGCCGGCGCCCCGTATGTACAGGTTGCCGTCCACTATCCCGGAATCGGCCTGAAACGCGCCGTCTATGTAGATTTTGGTGCCGAACGCGTACGTAGGCCCCAACAACTCAAAAGCGGCCGCCCCGGTGATAAGCTTTTGCACGGAGGCCGGATTCATGGGCATATCGGGATTTACGGCGACGACGACGGAGTCGTTCGACAGATCTTTAACAACCACGCCAAGACCGGCGGGATTGTACTTGCGGGTCTTGATCAACCCGTCGACGGCGGTCTGAAGGGAACCGGACGCGGATAGCGGCGATGTCGCCGACGGTTGCGCGTAGACGCGGGTCGCGGCGGAATAGACGATAAACGGTACCAGGGCGGCAATCCATAGCAACGCCGACATAGGCTTTAACGACGGCGTTGACTTTGACACAAAACGTCGGTTCATCATTCTCAGCTCGCTGACCTCGCCCGGCCTCAATGGTTTGTTATTGGGTTGATATCGTTGACACCCGTAATCATACGCAACCATTAAAGATAATTTATATCACGCGAAAAGTCAAATCTAAGTAATATAAAGTTAAATTTTAAAAAAAATCCCCGCCGACCCGCAACCCGCGATTTATATTAAATAACGTTCAAAACATCCGGCCCAAACCCACAGGAGAACACTATGGCTACAAACAAAACAACCGGCGCGTCCGGCCACAAGAGCCCAAAAGACGTCTTTTCAAAGATCG
>LIUJ01000151.1 GCA_001462255.1 Fibrobacteria bacterium GUT77
GGATATGAGCGCCACCGGGGTTACGGTTACCCCGCCCCCCGTTCCGGCCCCAGCCCCGTACTTGTCGTCCTTGCCCCCTCCGCCGGCGGCGAAGCCTATCGACACCTTGGATACGGGGACAAGCGTAACGCCGCCCACCGTGAGCGGCTCCCCGAAGACGGTTTCGGTCTTGGCGATGTGGTGGAACCGCTCAAGCGCCGTATTTATTACGTCGGATAGTGACATTTCGCTTCCTCCCACCCCCCCAAAAAACATTGCCCGAATTAAGATTTAGTATGGGTTATATGATTAAAATCAACCCTAAAAATCAAAATACAAAATAAATATCCATTATTAGCGCGCCGTAAGTTATTTTATTTATAGATTAACGTTGATTTTTGACTTTTCTTTTAATTTGAAAGGCAAACCGCAATGTACATCATTCAAGTAGCCCCCGAATGCGCCCCCGTCGCCAAAGTCGGCGGACTCGCAGACGTAATCTTCGGCCTCTCTTGGGAACATTCCATTAGGGGAAACGACGTCGAAATCATCATCCCCAAGTACGACTGTATGCGCTACGACCAGATTTGGGGCATGACCGTCAGCCACAACGACCTGTGGGTGCCGTGGTTCGGCGGCGCGGTGCACTGCTCCGTTTGGTTCGGTTTCGTCCACGGGCGCAAATGCTTCTTCATAGACCCGCACTCCAACGACAACTTCTTCAACCGCCGAACTTTCTACGGTTGCCACGACGACGTAATGCGCTACGCCTTCTTCTGTAAGGCCGCCCTCGAATATATGCTAAAAAGCGGGAAGCGCCCCGACGTCATCCACTGCCACGACTGGCAGACCGGCCTCCTCCCCGTGATGCTCGCTGAAATATACAAGCACCACGGTATGGGGCACCAGCGCGTCTGCTATACCATACACAATTTCAAGCACCAAGGCATATTCGGCCACGACATCTTGGCCGCCACGGGTTTAGGGCGCCCCGACTACTACTTTAGCCCTACGCAACTACGCGACGATTGCAACGCCTCCGTCCTAAACTGCATGAAAGGCGGTATCGTCTACTCAAACTTCGTAACCACCGTATCGCCCAAACACGCGTGGGAAGCACGCCACACAGGCCAGGGTCACGGTCTCGGCGGCACGTTGCACGCCCACCAAAGCAAGTTCGGCGGCGTCCTCAACGGCGTAGACTACGGCACGTGGAATCCCGAACTCGACGGTTTCCTCCCCGCCCGCTACGGCGTAGACAATATAGAAGAAAAGTACAAAAACAAGGACGCCCTGCGCGACCGCTTCTGGCTCTACAAGAGCAACAAACCCATAATTTCGTATATCGGCCGACTCGACGAACAAAAGGGTCTGGGTCTTATCTGCCACGCCGCGCACTACGCCCTCTCGCGCGGCGCCCAGTTTATATTGCTCGGTTCACCGTCCAACAACGCAATCGCCGGACAGTTCGCCCACCTGAGAAACCAGCTGGGTCAGAGCGTAGACTGCCACATTGAGCTCGGCTTCAACGAAGAGCTCTCCCACCTCATATACGCCGGCTCCGACATGGTGGTAGTTCCCAGCGCCTTTGAGCCGTGCGGTCTCACGCAACTTATCGCCCTGCGCTATGGTACCGTCCCCATCGTCCGCGCCGTAGGCGGGCTGGCTGATACCGTCTTCGACAAAGACTACGCCCAGGTCGATATGGGTATGCGCAACGGCTACACCTTCAACGACCTAAACAACGCCGGCTTGGAGTCGGCCATGAACAGAGCCATAGGCCTCTACTACGACTACCCCGAAGAGTTCAGAGCGCTGATGAAAAACGGCATGAGGGCAGACTACTCGTGGAACAATCCGGGAACGCATTATATGAATATTTATGATTTCATTCGGGATAAATAGGGTCAAATTGTTAAAATTTTAAGGGGAACGGTACGCCGCACTGCGGCGCACCGCTCCCCGTGGGGAGGATGCCACGCAACCGGTCGCTTGTTTTAAATATTATTGACTTTATCCGTGTAAATAAATTATTTTATTAAGCTATAATGGAGTGAATCCGGTACGGGATGTATTTTTATAGACAATAACGGCGGATAAATAAGCGTAATTTTATCGGATCGTTATATGTTTTAGAATAGATTTTTTGCTTGATTCATGACGTGAGCAAATATTATACTTATAAGTAAGGTAATTTAAAAAAATCTATAGATTATTCAGGGGGAGTATAAACCCCCATAACTAAACATAAAATGTCATAGAGGGGTTTATGATGTCAAAAGAATTCACGGACAAAAACCAAATTCAGGACATGTATATTAATTACATGGAAAAAGTGTATGCCGATGTGGTTAAGAATACTACGTGCCCCAACCATTCCAGGGAAATTACTCAAGAAGATTTTGAAACATCAGCTGAAATGCTTGCGGAACCTTACTTGAAAGCTGTAGGAGCATAGATGATGGAGGTGATTAATTAAAGCTAACTTTGACGTTGTCGTTTATTTATTTTTTTTCAATTTCCCTCTCCAAACTCTCCACCCTCTTACTCAAAGCGTCAATCTTGCTCTCCATAACGTCGATTTTCTTCCGTATCAATTCCGCCATTTTCGCTATGGTTTTCTGTTGCTCTTTATATAGCTTCTCCGCCTTCTCCGCCCGCTCGCTTGAGATTACCTTTGTAACTACGGGTTGCGGGGGTAGCATCGGCGGCAACGGCTGTTGTTGTTGCGTGTCCGGCGCCGCGGGTACGGCGGGCATTGACGTCGTTGTGTGGCTTAGCGCCCTCATTGACCGCGTGTCGTTCCACGCCCTAAGCATCCGCGATATTCTGTCGCCCATAGTCGAGTATGCCAGCATAATTACTATAAGCAACAGTAGCACGAAGAGCGCCTTGTTCATGTAACCGCCTACGGCGTCGGCCTTCTTCTTTCCCGGCGCAGTGCGGTACACGTCCTCCTCCTCGTCGTCGCGAGTTTCCGATGCCTGCGATTGTGCGCCGCCGGACTTGGTCTTAGGCGCTTGCGGGGCGCGGGGGTCAAGCCGCGTGGGAATAGGCTTAGGCGTTTGGATCATCACGTCGCGCGCTCCCTTCACGGGGAGCGCCTCCTCATCGTAGTCGAGGTCGTCCCAGTCGTGTTGGAAGATCGCCCTACCGGCGTAGCGTATGCGGAACGGCGGCGCGTCGTCTATAAGCGCCAACTGCGAGACCAAGTCTATGTAGGCGGCGAAACCGCCCGTTACGGCGGTCTCCGCCCCGGAACTGGCCGTAAGAGGCCAAGCGTAAAAGAGTGTAATTTGCCCGTCGGGGGTGGCCTCCATACTGTAGTACGGCGCTTTGCCCTGCGATATGTGCTGGAACCAGCGCTGACCGGAGACGCTGCGCGGCGGCGCGGAACGCGGCGACTCCGGCGTCACGTCGTTTACCGTGAATCCGCCGGCGTTGACCCGCAAAATGCGCGTAACCCCGGGGTTGTCGCGCATGAACTCGTAGAGGGCGCGGTTCATCAGCTCTATGTCTGGGGAGGGGATCACATCCTCATACATACACCGAGCAAGGGCGGTCTCAAGCAAGCGAAACTCGCGCTCTATCCGCTGTTTGGCGGGTATGGGGGCGGCGGGGGCCGCGGAGGCGGTGTTTATTGTCGCGGACAAAGCCGCCGTCATCATAATTTTTATCAATATCTTTGTCATAATAATCCCTCATTTCGTCATTTCGACTCCGCTCAATGACCGCCATTTGGCTTACGCCGAGATAAACAAGTTCGACTCCGCTCAATGACCGCCATTTTCAACTCCGCACAATGACCGTCATTTTCAACTCCGCACAATGACCGTCATTTTCAACCCCGCTCAATGACCGTCGGCGGCTGAGCGAAGCGATGCATTGAGCGAAGTCGAAATGTCGAAGCCGCTCCTACATAAAATATAATTCCAGTCAACGAGCACGGGTTGAAATCCTTGCGATAATAAATTTTTTTTCATCTCGTCGACCGACCGGCCGTCGGCTATCTCAAATTGGGCGTCCGACGCTCCGCCGGCGCTTTCTCCTACGGCAGTGCTCACGCCGGCCGACATTTTCGTTGGGCCAAGCGGCAGTACGGCGTCTCGAAAAGCGGCCGACTCCCTTGTGGATACCGTTATTCCGGCGGCGGGCATGAATAGGCGGAAGGCCGTCATGTATTGAACGAAAGTTTTGTCGTTTACGGTAAAGTTCGGCTCAAACTCACCGGCCTGCGGACGTATGCGCGGAAAGGATGCGCCTACCTCCACCGACGGGTAGCTGTCCATAATATAGCGGGCGTGCAAGCCGGAAAAAAACGCCTCCCGCAGCGGTTGCGCGAGACCGAGCAACGCCCCAACCGTGACGCTGCGCATCCCCGCCTCGCAACCGCGCTCCGGGGCAAGCAGACGGTACTCGAAATTTGCCTTGGGGCCGTCGGCGTGCAACGACGCGTAAACAGCCCGGTCGTAGGCCTCCTGATACATTGTCAACCCGTCCGCCCCGGCCGCGACCAATTCGGAATAATCGCTTGTGTCAAGCGGATAAACTTCTACCGATATCGACGAAAAATACTCTCGCAGAACGGCGACGCAGTCGCGAAGATACCCAAGGGGCGCGGCGCGGCGGGATTCGCCGGTCAACATGAGAATGTGGCGCAACCCCGTGGCGGCGATACGAGAGGCCTCTACCCGTACCTCGTTTAGGTTTAAATGACGCCGCCGGATTTTATTTTGATGGGCAAATGAGCAGTAAAGACAGTGATTGTCGCATATATTGGAAACGTAGAGCGGCGTAAAAAGTTGTATCACGCCGCCGAAACGACTGCTTGTAATATCGCGGGCGCGTTGCGCCATGAGCTCTAAAAGCTCAGGCGTTGACGCGGCGGGGGAGAGCAGCGTTAGGTAGTCGAGGTCGGAGAGGCGGCGATTGCCGCCGTTATTTATTATCCGCGCTACTTGAGACGGGGCGATGCCGGCGCAAAAAGCGTCGAAGTCGAAGTTTTCGTATTTTTTCAGAATGTCGGTGAACGGCATTTTTTAATACTCCTTAAGTGAACGTTCGCGTCGCCGGATATCAGCAATAAATCGATTTTAAAGTACCCGCGTACTCCTATTGTCATTCTGCTCCCACTTGATATCCGGGATCTTCTTTATGTTTACGACAAAATTGAACCCCGGATTTATCTTTTCGGGTCTCCACGTGAAGCGCATTTCCCAGCATTCCAAGTCGTAGTGAAAGTCAAAACTGTTGTGCGAAAACTTGTCGCTGGAGAAATCGTAGTTCCCGTTCCACCGTACCGAAAGCGCCTTGGTCAGATTTATGTTCGCCGACGAGCTCACGTTAAAAGACTTTGTGGGGGCGAAGCGCTCCGACGCCGTACGGCGGCTTGCCCGGTAGCTTAAGCCGGGGGAGAAGCGGATGTTCCAGCTCTGACCGTCCGTAGCGGGGGCGCCGGTTTTTCTCATGTCGAACTCCAATAAATCGCCGTCCCAAAACGTTCCGGAAACGCCCGCGCTGCCGGAGGTCAGGTCAACGCTGTAAGAATTCATAGTAGGCGGCGTGAGTTCGTCGGACTCGTTGTAAAACCAAAAACCCGACGAAAACGACGCGTTTATAATGCTAACGCTCGTACTCGCCCGAAGGCTTAAATCCCGCCATCGGCGCTTGTCGGCCTCCGCGTTGTAGGCCGTGCTCATCGACAGAGTGAGAATGTCGAATTTCTCCTCTCGCAGGTTGTCCTTGCTCTTGCCTTTTTGCGCGGTAACGTTATTCGTATCAACGGAAATGTCATTTCGAAATTTCGACAGGCTCAATGCATCGCTTCGCTCAATGACCATTCCTTGCTCAACCGTCGAGTCCCGGTGGCTGAGCGAAGTCGAATCCCCTTGCTCAACGGAAATGTCATTTCGACTTCGCTCAATGACCATTCCTTGCTCGGTAACGCTGTCGATTCCGCTTATACCGTTTCCGTCGTTGATTCCGGTGATAATTCCGTTGATACCGTTGTTCCCGGTACCTTTCGCCCCCTTAATCGCCACTAACCTCTTCCCCTGAAAACTGTTCGACAGGCTAAACGTTACCAACTGCTCCGCTTTGGGTCTCGGCCCGGCGTAGCCAATTCCCACGTTGTAAAAAGTCCTGTCCAATTCGTGCGGCGGCGTGTACGTGTACCCTACGGTTGGGGTGAGCGTGTGCCGCACCGCCGTTATTCCCAGCGCGTTTATCGGAAACAACCCGTATACGCGCGTTGACAGGTTGACGCCTGCGTTCCATGACCTCACTAAGTTGAACTCCGAGTTGAGCGTATCGCGTACCGGTTGCTTGCGGACGGGGCCTACCTTTGTGACTGTGTATACCGTATCCAAGTCGCCGTCTTTGTTGATGAAATACTCCGGCGTCGCGCTGATAAGCGTGTATCCCGGCGCCCTCGTGTCCGCGTCCATATCGGATACTTTATAAACTACGGTGTCTTGGATGTAGAGCGTGTCCTTTACCAATGTGTCTATGGCCCCGTAGAACATGGACGCCCGCATGTTGAAGTACGGGGATACGTCTATATGCTTCAAGATCTTTTGCGTAGACGTGAGGTTTACGTTGTGCTCCATACCGGGGCGTATGAAGCTCTTTACGGAGTCGCCCCCGTAGGCTTCGCGGCGCACGTTTGCCTTGGTATCGTATGAATAGTATATGTTGTTGTACCAAGACGGCTCGCTCTTGGACCCGCCGGCCTTGTACGGCAATATCGCCCTGTTTTGCAACCTAAAGTCGAACGTCGGCATATCCTCCACGACCTTGTCGGTCGTTAGGTTGTGGTTCCGGCGCCATACTAAGTTCGTCGACGCGTTTATGGCGTCGAAGCGGTGGGAGAGCGACATATTGGCGTCGAGCTGCTGCCGCTCCAGCTCGTAGGTTTTGTCGCTGTAGAGTTGGTTGAAAGTGCTGTTTGAGACGATGTTGCCGTAACCGCTCAGGCGTGTCCGCCCGTCCGGGGAGAGTAGCTGGTTGTGCCTGTAGTCGAGCGCCCACTGCCGCGATGAGTTTTCGAGCCGGTTGTCTATTACGTACCTGCCGCTGATTTCGCCGTCGAGCGTGTAGCGTAGGTTGTAGCGCCCGCGCGCGTTGAGCACGAAGCTGTTGAACTCCTGCGCTTTGGCGGCAAGCGTCGCGTCGACGTAGTCGTTGGGCGCGTAGTAGTAGCCCACGTTGTCGACGTAGCCGCCGTTCGCCACGCTGCCGCCCCACGACGGGGTGAGCCATCCGCTGCGCCTGCCGCGTCTAAGCGGCATAACGAAGTACGGCAACACGGCCACCGGCGCGTCGCCTACGTTCATTACCACCGGGCGCCCCACCACCTTGTCGTCCGGCACCACAAGTATGTGTCGCCCGTAAAAGTAGTAGTGCGGGTGCTTAGGGTTCTGACATGTGGTGTAGTCCCCCTGCTCTATGTATAGGCAATTGTCGCGCGTTTTGACGATGTTGCTCCCGGTAACATACGTATCGTCGAACCGCGTAAAAGCGTAGCTCACCCGTCCGCGCCGCGTTTTTATGTTGTAGGCCATGAAGTCGCCTACGGTAGTGTCCTTCCCCTCCACAAGTTGCGGCCTGCCGCGCGCCTGAAACTGATCGCTTGCCACCGTGTAAACGATGGTGTCGGCCAAAAGCGTAATATTCTGATACCGCGCCCGCGCCCGCCCCACAAGCGAAAGAACGCGCTCCTCATTGTCGTACTCAATAAAATCGGCCTCATAATAAACGCTGTCCGCAATCTCGCTCTTCTTCTTAACCTCCAAAACCGTGGAATCCGCGGCGGGGGCGGGGGATGACGTATCAATTATCTCTAAAGTATCAATAGTCTCCGCCGTAGCCGTCGTTACCGCGAGCCCTATCGTCAATACGGCGGCTATAAACGCAATCCCCCAAATCTTCATTTTAAGACAGCTCCGCGCCCGAAAAGAAAAACGCAATCTCCGCCGCCGCCGTCTCCGCCGCGTCCGACCCGTGGCAAGCGTTGAACTGCACCGAGGTACCATAGAGCTTGCGTACCGTCCCCTCCGCCGCCGCCCGCGGGTCGGTCGCCCCCATAATCCCCCGCCACCGCGCCACCGCGTCCTCGCCGCTAAGCGCCAAA
>LIUJ01000152.1 GCA_001462255.1 Fibrobacteria bacterium GUT77
TATGCTTATGTACCCCAAACTGTCCGCGTTGAACTTCTTGCGGATGTCCTCTATGCCCATTTTGTTGGCGATGAGGTTGTCTTCACTGCCTATGTCGGTTCCGTAGTGGCACGTGTGGCGGAACGGCGGCGACGACACTCTCATGTGGACCTCCGCAGCCCCGGAATTTTTGAGGCTCCGAATGATCTTTTCGCATGTAGTGCCGCGCACTATGGAATCGTCGACAAGAACGACTTTTTTTCCCTTTACGTTTGCCGTCAGCGGGTTCAGCTTTTGCCGCACGGCGCTGTCGCGTTGCGTTTGCGTCGGGTAGATGAAGCTGCGCCCTATGTATCTGTTCTTGACAAAACCGGAAACGAGCGGTATACCGCTTGCCGCGCTGTAACCGCTTGCCGCGACCAAGCCGCTGTCCGGCACGCCGCATACCACGTCGGCGTCTACAGGATATTCCTTAGCCAAAATCGCGCCCATGTTGTAGCGCGCCTCGTAGATGGAGAGCCCGTCGACCACAGAGTCGGGGCGGGCGAAGTAGACGTACTCGAATATGCAAAGCCCGCACCCCTCCACCTTGTTGTGCAGGCTTATGCTCTCGTATGTTATAACGCCGTTCTTTATGGTGATGATCTCGCCCGGCTTTACATCTCTCACGAAATCGAACCCGCAAATCTCAAGCGCGCAACTCTCCGACGCCACGGCGTAGCCTATGTCGCTTTTGCCTAAGCACAGCGGCCTAAAGCCGTTGGGGTCGCGAACGGCAATCAGTTTGTTTTTGCTGCTCGCGATGATAAGAGAGAACGCCCCCCGCAGGTGGTCGGCCGCCCGTATGATTCCGGGCAACGCCTTTTTTTCCTGCCGTATGTAGTAGGCGATTAGGGCGGAGATTACTTCGCTGTCGCTGGTGGCGTGGAACATAATGCCGCGTTTGCTCAGTTTGTCGCGTATCGCTTGCGCGTTTGTGATATTGCCGTTGTGCGCGGTCGCGATTCTGCCCGTTAAGTATTCCGTAAGAAACGGCCCGACGTTTTCCTTTGAGTTGCGTCCGGTCGTAGAGTAGCGCGTGTGCCCTACGGCGACGCGTCCTTTGGGAATATGACTGATCTTTTCACCGGAAAACACCTCGCTCACAAGTCCTACGTCTTTGTGGCATACGAGGCTATGGTTGTTGGCGACCGCGATACCCGCCCCTTCTTGACCGCGGTGTTGCAACGCGAGTAGGCCGTTGTACGTTATACCCGCCGCAACGTTGTCGCCGGTCAAACTGACGCCGAAGACCGCGCATTCCTCGTTGAGTTTTCCGTCAGCTCTCATACGTTCGCAATATCCCTTCCGCCACGGACCTGCGTGTCGTCCGCAAATCCATAGCCTGTTTTTCGATGAATCGGTGCGCCTCGCCCTCGCTCATTTTCAAATAAGAGATCAAGATGTGCTTAGCGCGGTCTATTGTCTTGATATCCTCGATTTTCCGTTTGAGTTCGCCGTTTTCGGAGCGCAATTTCCTCAATCTGCCCTGCGCGGACTTTGCGAGTCTAAGAGACGACCGAAAAACCGTTCTGTCTACGGGGCGGGCGACTACAAGAACTCCGGTGTTTTCGGTAGCCTCGCACATTTTGTCGAAATATTCGCTTTTTACAACGAGTATGACCTGCGACGTTTCTTTTGAGGCAATGTGCCGCGACAGACTTTCGCCCGATTCGTCGGGCAGCGGAACGTATACGATTACAACGTCAAACTCGCGCTCGGAGACAGCGCGCCGAGCCTCGGCGCCGGTCTTTAAAACGGCAACGGCACCGCAGGAGACCGCGTTGAGCATCTCGGTAAAGAACGCAACGCTTTTTTCGGAGCTTGAAACTATCAAAGCGTTTTCCATTCAGTTATCGATTGTCTTTCTTATGCGTTATTTATTCTATACTCCGACTAATTCGCCGTATACAACTGTTTATAAGGATTTTTCGCGTTTGGCCGCAACACGTAGAACCTGTCTTTCATAAGCGCCTTCGCGTCCGCCCCAAAGTGGCCGGCGAACTCCGCCGTGTAGGGTTCAATCTCCCGCAAGTCCTCGCCGGAAGCGCTTTCCACTACTACCTGCTCCGGCAGGTTTGACGGTTCCTTGTTCGTCCTGATGAAGATTTTCCCACCGTGCATACCGGTTCCGGTGAAATTGCCTACGGGAACGGCGTCGCAATCCGTTCCCAGCACGATTATGAGCCCGCCGGCGAGGTATTCGCCCAAAAAGCTACCTACCTTGCCGCCTATCACGATTACCGGCTTTTTGTCCTTGTATTCCTTCATGTGTATGCCGGTTCTGTAACCGGCGTTACCCTTTACAAAGATCTTGCCGCCGCGCATAGCGTATCCCAAAGCGTCGCCGGCGTTTCCGTGGATGACGATCTTGCCGTCGTTCATCGTGTCGCCTACGGCATCCTGGGCATTGCCGTTTACCTCTATTACGCCGCCGTCGAGATACGCGCCCAACGCGTTGCCCGGCGTGCCGTTTATGGTGAGCGTCCGCCCGGAAAGCGCGCTACCTATAAATCGCTGGCCGTAACAATCGTCTATGCGCACGTCTTCCGTAGTCGCCCGCACACGCTTGTTCAATTCCTCAAAGCCGAGCTCCCGCGCCGGTATGTTCAATACGCTCATGACGCACCGCCTCCCAATTTAATCTTTCTATCTTCCTTCGTGAACGCCATAAGCCCGGGCCTCTCGCAGACAAGCGCGAAGTCTATAGAGTCGAGCGGCGTGCGCTCACGTATCAAACTCGTGTAAATTCCCGCCTTCTCAACATTGCCTATAAGAATGTAGCCGTTGAGCTTATTGTCGCCGTAAAACAACTTTTTGTAATCGCCTTTTCCCCCGCCTAAGTAAACATCCCCGGTATAATTCCCCGCCGTGACTATATGTAACCCGAAAAACCCTATCGCGTTCATCGGAATCGCCTTGTCGAACGCTTTTTTCCCGCCCGCCATGTTGATCCCCGCGCACTCGCCCTGCATGTAGGCGTT
>LIUJ01000153.1:0-11636 GCA_001462255.1 Fibrobacteria bacterium GUT77
AGGCTACGGGACGACACAACAACGCTACCCGCTCCGCGATTGGGCGCGGAAGGCGTAATGGTTGAAGTCATCGGCGTTCCCAAACCTATAAACACGACCGGTCAATCCGTTTGCTCAATGCCGACGCGTCCCCCCGGCTTCGGCTGTCAGGCGGCACCGCTTTGGTGCCATGTATACCAATATAATTCATGGGGCGGTAGAAAGTCAAATCTTTTTTTATTTTTTTTAACGCCCCGCTACCGTCGGTTCGCTTACGCCCCGCCGCGCCTCGCGCGACCGGTATCGTATGGGATTTTGTTTTTGGGTATTGACATTCCGAATCCCATGTATTATTTTATAAAGTATAGATTATAAACCGTATTGTGTTCGACCCTCGCCATTGTGCCCTGTGTCGGCTTTATTAACCCCCAAAAGGAGGCAAGCCAATGAAACAATTGATGGGATTCATCAATTACAAAAACGGCTATTACAATTTCATACCGCACTGCGTCTTTGACGCGGATGATATTGAGGGCAACGTTTTTAAGCCGGTGGACAGATACCGGGAGTACCCCTCTTTCGGGATGATAGAGCTGGGGTCCGACGCGCAAAACAAGCACCTCGACGACGACGTACTGTACTTGCACAGCTTATGCGCCCACTCAAAGGGAAATCCTATATGTTGCTTTGTGTTCGACGAGGAGACCGAACTGCAAAAAATACCAACGGCCAGCGGCAAAGAAAAAAAAGTCCTGAATATCATGGAATTGCGCAAAAAGAGAGTGGGGTTGCAGAATCGGGTAAGAAAGATATCGGATTTGCGCGCCTATAAGGCAGTTACGGTTCTTTATGAGGAGCGCGAGAATTTGAGTAAAAAATTGGCCAGCCCCAACCAAGAGCGAATTTATGTGAACGAGTGTTGTATGGAGGGCGAATTGGTCATGCTTAAAGACGACGGAAAATATATGGGCCCCTACGAGTTTATGGTGAGGGAGGTAACGCCGGAGTGGTACATACAATCGGGAAAAAACGAGTTGTGCACCGTAAAGTACCACAAAGACGATACGATAAGAGAGTATAGGTTTGTGGACGTTAAAGACATTATGTATCAAGACAACAAAATAACCAAACGCGACACCGTTTCAATAGACGTGGTATTCATACCGGAGAGTAGCCTACCGCGACACATGGACGTGATTACCAACGATAAATTGTTGGAGCGTATGACCAAGGCCTGCAAATCGCACGATATCATAAACGAATACAAAAATTCCCCGATAATGTCGGATGAGATACCGGAAGACATACGAAAAAACAGGTGGGACAGGGTCATAGCCATCTACAAAAACATCGAGGAAGACAGAGAGAAGAAAAAGAAATTGCTTAACGCTATTGTAAACTCGCCCATTGACGAGGATAGGGCGTGGATATCGGAGATCATCACAAAGAGCGACGAGTACAGGAGTCTCGAAGAACGGTATGACAACGCATCTAAAGGGGTGGTCGCGTCGAGCGGCGGCAATGTCGGGTACGTAGGCGCCGAGCGAAACGACAAACCGTTGGCGTTGCCGGAAGATACCGGCGGGTTGGACGAGCGGGCGGCCTCCTTAAAAAACGAGTTGCGCGCGCTTGAGGAGAAACTCGGAAAG
Source organism: Fibrobacteria bacterium GUT77 (assembly GCA_001462255.1). Lineage (GTDB taxonomy): Bacteria > Fibrobacterota > Chitinivibrionia > Chitinivibrionales > Chitinispirillaceae > GUT77. The sequence continues at coordinate 1,629 of LIUJ01000153.1, forward strand.
TACGAGAGGCTGGAGCGGATAAACGAGGCCATCAAAAGTCAAGAGGAGGAGCTCGACCAAATAGAAAAAAAGAACCAAAAGCTCAGGGACCAGTTGGAAAAGAACATGGGGAAGTTGCAAGACGACATCAAAAACACCATAAACAGCGTTACCCCGACGCGAGTGGCGCTCGAACCCATAGTCACAAACGAGATACTGCAATCGGTAGGCCGCTACCGGCAGGAAGACGAGGCCGTATCGTATCAAAGGAGATGCGAACACATCGTTAATTTTTGCAAAACGATCAAGTCCAAACCCCCGGCCGAACTGGTCGACTGCTTGGTTAAGAGAGTTCAGCGAGAGAGGCCGACGTATACGCACAACGAGATAGTCAACATATATACTTGCGTCGTACAGGGGTTCCTTACCGTGTTTTCGGGAAAACCGGGTACGGGAAAGACCTCAATATGCAACATAATAGCCGATAGTTTGGGGATAACCCAAAACGCCGCGGCAATAGAGGGTTCCCGCTACGTCCCCATCTCCGTAGAGAGGGGATGGTCGTCCAAGAGAGACCTTATAGGGTATTACAACCCGCTTACGCGGCGCTACGACAAGAGCAATATGGGAATCTACGACGCCCTCGTAACGCTGAATACCGAACGCGAGAATTCCCCGTTGCCCTTCGTAATCCTGCTCGACGAGGCGAATTTGAGCCCAATAGAGTATTACTGGTCGAATTTTATGGCGGCTACGGAGATAGACAAGTCGCACAACAATCCCGTGTGGATAGACATAGGCACGGAAGAGCTGATGTACATTCCAGAAACCCTGAAGTTCATAGCCACGATAAACAACGACGAAACGACCGAGAACCTCTCGCCTCGACTGATAGACAGGGCGTGGGTGATAAAACTGCCCGTAACCAAAAAATACGAAAACAAAGCGATTCCGGCAAACGCGGAGCGCGGCCCCGCCGACACGATATTGTGGCGCGACCTTAAAGCCGCGTTCTCCAACGCGAACAAACAACCCGGAAGCGACGCCGCCAAAAAACAAAAAGAGGATTTGACCGAAATTTACGACAAATTCAACGCGCACCGAATGGAAATAAGTCCGCGAATAATAAACGTTATCGACAATTACATCTCCGCCGCCAACGGTCTGATGGAAAAAGACAGAAAAAACGACCCGTTCAATCAGGAACCGGAACAGGCCGCCCTCGACTTCGCCGTAGTGCAAAAACTCCTGCCCAAAATCAACGATCGCTACGACGTATACGAAAAACTGTTCAATGAACTGTTGGAAATATGCGACGACAACAATTTGGTCAGAACGAAGAAGTCCATTAACGATATGATAGACAATAAAGAAAGAAATATGGGGTACTGTCAATTCTTGGTTTGAGGCGCGGCGCTATGGATAACATAAAACTTGATTTCTGTCAAGAGGGCAAACCGCCCGTCTCCGTCTCGCTGGCGCGCCCGACGGAGGGCGGAACCGTCGCGTACGCCGACGACGAGATAGACGCGAACGGCCTTTGCAACGACGTGTCGTACGGGATAACCGTAAACGCGAACGCCGACGACGTTTGCTCGACGGAATTGTTTGTAAACAAAAAAATCATACCGATTGAGCTTAAACGTGAAAACGGTAAGTTGGAAATCGTCCCCGCGGTCGAAGACAAACGAATCTTCCTCAAATGCGTGGGCGGAGTTAAAATAAAATGCCGCGTAACCTACGCCGCCGGCGACAAAGCGGAATACGTGTCCAAAAGCGTGCGAATAATGAGACACAACGACGCGGCTAACCGCGGCGTGGTGGGCATGCTCGATTTCATTTACAAAAACGGCGAGCGATACCTGCGCGAAAAACGGAAATACCTGCGGACGAACACGACAGCCGAAAGCGGACACCAAAATTCCATAGAGGTAAAACTCGACATTCTGAAACGGACTCTCGAAACGTACAAACAATGCTACGGTTACTTCACCAAATCGCCTAAAAAAAAGTTGATAAACGACGATGTGGTGGGCTCCTTCGAAAAACTGGGAACCGTTACCGTCAAAACGCTGCGCTACATCGCCTCGCACCCGGAAGAGCTGGTGAGAGTCAACCACAGCACCGGAATCAACATACACAAACAATACTTTCAACCGAGAAACACGCTCGTTTCCACAACGGTCTTTTCCGACGACGTTTACGAAAACCAAGTAACGGTAGGCTTCCTGAAAACCGTCAACAACGAGCTGAAGAAGCTCGACAAGCGGATCAACAACCTGCTCGCGTCGCTACACTCGGACAAATTCGACACGGAGTACATAGACTCTATGGCCTGTATCTACGAAAGCCGCAAAGAGACGCTCAAAAGCTACCTTGACTGCGTGAAAACCCTGCGCTCCGAATTTGAGACGATGTACTTCCGCTACTCCCGCGTTCTCACGGTGTCGCCTTTCGACGTGGTGGCGCTACCCAAATACACGCGGGTATTCCAATCCGTTAGAGATTACCACCTGATCTACGACCAAATTTTGGAATGGTTCAGCTACGGAAACTACAGCGTGGAAAAATACGATCTGATTTTCATGCCCAACACCACGGACGAACTCTACGAATACTTTTGTTTGGTGAAAATCAACACGTGCTTGGAAAAGTACCTCGATTACAAGTTAGATCGCGGGTTCCCGTTTAAGTATCCGGAGAGCGCATACTACACCAACACGCCGCACAACAACACCTTCAAATTCATAAATCGCCACAATCCCGACGAAACGGTTACGGTCTACTTTCAACCGACCGTCTTGGGAGAGGGCGCGGGGGAAAACGATCTTTTGCTATTCAGAAACACGCGCTACAGCATAGCCAAAACCGACGTCGACGACGAAGAGCAAAGCAGCCACGGGAGATTCTACAATCCCGACATCGTTTTTAAGGTAACGCGAAACGGCACGATAAAATACTTCATTATAGACGCTAAATTCAGCACGGCCGATACCGTAGCCAAGTACCGCCTGCCGGGATTGGTCTTCAAATACTGGTTTTCCTTAAGCCCGATAAACACGGCGGACACCATAGCCGGAATATGCTTTATGTGCGGCAAAGGGGATGGGGGAGATAAAACGGAAGACATATACAATACCCCAAACGCGCCCCGAACGGATATAAAACCGTCGGCGAAGATCATTACGATAATGGGAACGGACGTCGACGATTACGGAGAGATAAAATCGCTACTGTTGGAGTACGTTTCGGAGCTAGGGTAAAGGGAATTATAATTCCCTCTTTTTGACCGTGCCTATAACGGAGCGATAGGTAAGCGGCACGGTTCCCTTCTTGCCGAAGACCAGCGTGTAATCTTTGTAAAGTTCCGCCAGTTCCGACCGGTTCAGCAACCGTCCGTTTGTGGCCGTCGCGCCGAGGCGGCTCAAATTTCCCAAAGCCGAGGCGGCGTCGGGGAAGCGTTGCACCCGGTCGTAGTGCTCTATCGCTTCCGGTTGCACGTCGAAACCGGCACCGTCGAGCGCCATCAGCAGTTCGCTTACCGTAGGCAACCATATCACCGGCGGCAGACCCATGCGCGCCCGCGTTTCTATGAGTTCCGTGAACGCGCCGTCCACGAATACGGCAAAGCAGAGCGCACCGTTCGGTTTTAGCGCGTTGGCTATGCCGCGTAGCGCGACTTCCGGAGCGGATAGCCACTGCAAGACGGATACGGCGACGGCGCCGTGTAGCGATCCGTCGCGGAAGGGCAGTCGATCTATGTCCGCGTTTACGGCATACACCGCCCGCCCCGCCCGCACGGCGCGCCGTAGCGGCGGGAAGGCCAAATCCACGCATGTCAAACGCGCGTCGGTCGACAACCCACGTAAAATCTCCGCGAACTTGCCGGTGCCGCCGCCCAAATCCGCCCACAGTTGCCCCGCCCCAAGCTCAAGGCGCGTAAGGGCGGCAACCCGCTTTATGATTTCTATGCTCACCCCGGCGGCGGACTCGCATACCCCGGCAACACGCCCGAAACGAGCGGCTATACGCCCCTTGGGGGGCAATACCGGCGGCTCGTCCGTAAGGTACGTCACGGCTACCGCAACCCCCCGGCACGGCCGTAGACCTGCGTCATCTCCGACAGCGCCGCTAATTTCTCATAAATAGGCATCTTCTGTGTCATACGCCACTGCCAGTTGCCGAACATCGTGCCGGGTGTGTTCATCCTATGCTTGCCGCCCAACGCCAACACGTCTTGCATGGGGATTAGGCATAACCACGAGGGCGAGGCGAGGGCGCAACGAATTAACGCTTCCAAAAAACCGCTCTCCGAACAACCTAAGTAGTCGCAAACCCTCTTTTTGCCGTCGGCGGGAAGCGTCGAAAACCAACCGAGCGACGTGTCGTTGTCGTGCGTCCCCGTGTAGGTCACACTGTCCTTAGTTATGTTGTAGGGCAAATACGGGTTGTCCGGGTTGGAGTCAAAGGCAAACTGGAGGATCTTCATCCCGGGGGCGCCTATCGTTTCGCGCAATCTTGTAACCCCCTCCGTTATGTCGCCCAAGTCCTCCGCGATAAACGGCAAATCGCCGAGCGCCTCCTTTATGGCGTCAAAAAAGCGCCGTCCGGGGCCCTTGCGCCATTTTCCCTTCACGGCCGTGGGGTTCCCGTAGGGGATCGCCCAGTAACTGTCAAACGCCCTAAAATGGTCTATGCGCACGTAGTCCACAAACTCCAAGGTCTTCTGTATGCGGCGGCGCCACCACGAGTAGCCGCCGTCTTTCATGGCGTCCCATTTGTACAGCGGGTTGCCCCAAAGCTGCCCGGTCTCGCTAAAGTAATCCGGCGGCACTCCGGCAACCTCCACCGGCGTAAGCTTCTTGTCAAACATAAACTGCCCCGGCTCCGTCCAGGTGTCGGAACTGTCGTAGGCGGTGTAGAACGGCACGTCGCCGATGAGCGAAACCCCCTGTTTTACGGCGAACGCCCGCAACTTTTTCCACTGATGGTCAAAGAGGTACTGCAAAAACTTATGGTAGCGCAGATCGTCGGTGAACTTTTCGGATACGGTGTTTAGGGCGTCCTTCTCACGCTTCTTGTACGGCGCCTCCCACTCCCACCACGGCTTCTCCCCGTGCAACGTCTTTATAACGCGGAAGAGCGCGTAACCGTCGAGCCAAGCGGCCTCCTTGGCGCAAAATTCGACAAAATCGGGCGTGTCCGTAAAGTGATCAAACGCCACGCGGAAGAGCTTTTCTTTCTCGGAGATGACTGCCCCAAAGTCCACGATATGGTCGGGTAGCTTGGGGTAGGCCCGTAGGTCGGCCTCCGAGAGCAACCCCATAGAGCGCAGTTCGTAGGGGCTTATGAGGAGCGTGTTCCCCGCGAATGAGCAAAGCGTTTGGTAGGGCGAGTCGCCGTAGCCGGTAGGGCCGAGCGGGCAGAACTGCCAAAAAGACTGCTTCGCCGCCGCGAGCTGGTCTATCCAGCGCAACGCCTGCAACCCGAGGTCGCCGATACCGTAGGATGACGGAAGCGACGTAGGGTGAAGAAATATACCGGATGCCCTGGTATTCATGGTGTTTGTAGCCGTCCTTTTCGTTTAAATTTGTTTTTTGAGCCGTATCAGTCAAATTACATACATATATATATAAATATAATAGACGGCGTACCGGAAATACAAATCAAAACATTAAAAACTAAAAACTAAAAACATCGTAATATTGCGTATTAAGTCGGTCATATATTATATTGTAGCTTCAAGTAAGTCCATAATCAAACCTATATGTCCGCGCGGTGCGCGTAATGTCGGTAGGAGGGTTAGCAATGGCAGCCGTTAAGAGGTCGATGTCCATCAGGTTGAAGTTCTTCATCTTTTCAGCGATACTGTTTTTGCTGATCTTGACCGTCGGAAGCGCGGCGTTCTTCCTCGCCATGCGCAACATAATAGTCGATAACATAGACGGCGAGACCATCGGTATGCTCAACATAGAGCGGAACAGGCTTGAGAGCTCCGTAAGGGGCGAGATTGCCATAGCCCTCAAAATGGCCACTTCACCGCTCATTATAAAGCATTTTCTGAACCCGGCCGACAGCGCGCTCCAAAAAAACGCGTTTGAGGAGATACAGGCGTACCGCAGGGCTTTCGGCAACAATACGGTCTTTTGGGTAAACGACATAGACAAAAAGTTTTACTCCGACGACGCCTTCGTGTACGTTATAGACCCAAAGGACAAGAGCAACTATTGGTACCCGATGACCATGAACGAGACCGACAAGTACAATTTCAACATAAACTACAACGACCAGGTAAAGAAGATATACCTATGGATAAACGCCGTAGTGAGAGACGACGCGAAAAAGCCGGTGGGTGTGGTGGGGACGGGCATTAACCTAACCTCCTTTGCCGACGCGATTTACAGCGAGTATACCGGTAAGGCCGATCTCTATTTTTTCAACGCGCTTAATGAGATAACCGGGGCCAAGGACGGTAAATACGTGAGCGAGAAGAAGACGCTCGACGCGGCGCTGGGCGAAGCCGTCGCGAAAGAGGTCGCCGCCGCCGCTAAAACGATGAAAGCGAGCGAAAACAAGATAATCCACTTGCCCGAAAGCGAGGCGGTGCTGGCTACCGTTCCGGCCTTGGAGTGGTACGCCGTAGCCGTCCGCCCGGTCGCAAAGGCGGACTACGACACCACCATGACGACGTTCTTCATAATAGTGCTGGGGGTTATCGCCCTGATATTTTTAGTGTTCAATTTCTTCATCGCCCAAATGGTTAGGCCGCTAAGCAATATGACCAAGGTTTTGCAACAAACCTCCGAAGACTGGAATTTGGCGCGGCGGCTGGAGGTAAAGAGGCACGACGAGATAGGTATCGTCGCCCGCTCCGTAAACGAGTTTATGGAGAAGTTGCACTCCACGATAAAGACGCTGAGCCGAATGAGCGAGGGCGAGGGAGATCTTACAATCCGCTTTGAGGAGGTAGGCAAGGGCGACTTCGGACAAATGGCGCGGGGGTTGAATCGGTTGATGGAGGGGTTGCACTCCACAATAAAAACGACGCAGACGGAGGCGAATAAATTGCTTAACACCTCTTCGGCGTTGTTTGAGCTCTCGAACGTACTGTCCAAATCTTCCGAGACCACGCTTGCGGAGTCTATAAGCGTATCGCGGCAAAGCAAGGAGACGAACGAAAACGTTCAAGGGATAGCGGGCGAGGCGGCGCGGGCGAGCGCCGGCACGCTGGAACTCGAAACCACTGCGGAGCAAATGGGTTTGAACATGACTACGGTCATAAAGGCCGTAGGCGATATGAACGAAGGTTTCAACAGAATTACCGCCAACACAAGGGAGTCAAAAGCCATCGCCGGCAACGCGATAGACAAGGCCTCGGCCGCGATGGGCGTAATGGACGCGTTGGAGGCGTCGGTTACGGAGATAAGCCAGTTTACCAACGTCATAAAAACCGTAGCCAAGAAGACAAACCTGCTCGCCCTCAACGCCTCCGTGGAGGCGGCGCGCGCCGGAGACGCAGGCAAGGGTTTTGCCGTAGTGGCCAGCGAGGTTAAAGTGTTGGCCAACCAAAGCGCGTCAAACGCCAACGACATCACGCAACGCATAGAAAACATTCAACACGGAACCGCCGACGCCATCGGCGTTATACGGGAAATCTCCGCCGTCATAACAAAAATGGGCGAGTTGGCGAACTCGATATCAGAAAGCATAGAACGGCAGATAGAAGTAAGCGAAAACCTGACGGACACAGCCAAGCAAACAAATACGGGTGCGCAACACGTAGTTCAGGCGATAAGCGGCGTGGCCGCCACCATAAAAACCTCCGCCAAACACGCCGGCATCGCCGCCGACGGCGCGCAACGCGTATCCGATAGCATAGGCGTCATCAAAAGTGCCGCGGAAAAAACAAGCGCCGACTCCACCGCGCTTAAAGACGCGGCAAATTCCCTGAAAAACATGGCGGAACAATTGGACGCCATCGTCCGCCGGTTTAAGACGTAAAGGAAGGTTGCGGCGACAAACCGTTAAGATCGGACGATTGCCGGTACAACGGGAACACGTATTGTAAAAACATGAACGCGGCGCCGTCGAAAAGCGCGGAGAAATCGAGCGGTGACGAATGGGGTATATAATGACCATGTTGATAATGTTCGCGATTATGCTTTTTACGCTCGCGATGGCGTGCGTGGGGCTCTACCACACCGCGAAGAGCGTATACGCTTATTTTATAAATAAAAAAGAATTGCGTATAATGACGCAAATTGAGGAGGATGCGCCGGTTGATGCGGTGGAGATCGCCCCAAAACCGGTTGAGGAGGAGGCGCCGCCCGTTGACGCGGTGAGGATACATACGGAACCGGTTGAGGAGGAGAAGTCCGTTGATACATTGAATGATAATTCGAAACAAATTGATGACATTATAACAGTTAACCGATTGAAAGGAAGTTTTATGAAATCCATTACGTTTAAGGGAATTACAATCGTCGTTTTGACGTTGCTGTTGCTTATTCCGGGCGCGCTGATTCAAAATTTGATTACGGAACGGCAAGACAGGAGCGAAGAAACGATTAAGAGGATCAACGACAAGTGGGGCGACGCCCAGGTGTTGTGCGGGCCGTTGTTGCTTGTTCCGTACACTACCGTAGAAAAAGACAAGGACAACAAGACGTATTACAAGGAGCATACGCTCTTCATTACGCCCAAAGACCTTAAAATAACCGCGTCGCTTACGCCGGAAGAGCGGCACTACGGCATTTTTAAGGCAATTCTCTATAAGAGCGATGTCCGCGTTGAGGGAAAATTCCCCGACCTTGTCGTCAATAAAGACGGCGGCGCGTTTCATAAGGCCGGCAACGCCAAAATCGTTATGGGCGTAACGGATTTGAAGGGCGTGGCGCAAAACCCCGAATTTAAAATCAACGATACGTCGATAGAGACGGACGCCGAATCGTTCGGCGGCGGAGAGTTGGGAAAAGTGTTGTTTTCGGAATTGAAGAATGTAGTATTCGCGGACACGAACATTTTGCGTATGGACAGTTTCCGTTTCGATTGCGCGTTGCGCCTAAACGGCAGCGGTTCCATCAGCTTTGTTCCGGTGGGACAAAACACGGAAGTCTCGGTGAGCGGGCAATGGTCGTCGCCGTCGTTCATAGGCGGTTTCTCGCCCGAATCGACGATTGACAAAGATCGGTTCGACGCCGTTTGGAATGTTTTGAGCTTCAACCGCGCGATACCTGAAGTGTGGGTAGACAACAAGTCGGTAGGCATATACAACTATTCTTTTGGCGTAAACCTCATAGAAACGGTGGACGGCTATCAACAGAATATGCGTTGCGCCAAATACGCGTTAATGTTCATCGCGCTTACCTTTATCGTATTCTTTTTTGTTGAAATTTTTACCAAAAAGACGATACACGTGTTTCAGTATGTTCTCGTAGGTATCGCTCTCGTGTTATTTTACAGTTTGTTGCTTTCGTTCTCGGAACAAATCGGTTTCGGCCTCGCCTATTTGACCGCGAGCCTCGCGACGGTTTCTTTGATAACGGTCTATTTTTACTCGCTTATAAAACAAAAATTCCCCACGCTCATTCTCGCTGCCATACTGTTTATGCTGTACGGGTTCTTGTACGTGATTTTGCAAATAGAGGATTTCGCGTTGCTCTTAGGCAGCGTATTCTTATTCGTGGTTTTGGGCGTTGTAATGTTCGTGTCCAATAAAATCAAACTTCAAAAGCAGACGCCGGACGACGACGGTTCTCAACGTCGACCGAAAGCGGTTTTTACGAATTTCACCCAAGAGGAGGCTGTTATGGCAGGTAAAAACGTAGTTCTTTTCGGCCCGCCGGGCGCGGGTAAGGGCACTCAGGCGGCTAAACTGCGGGATCTTTTGGCCGTTCCGCACATCTCCACCGGCGATATGTTCCGCGAAAACATCAAAAACGACACGGAACTCGGACGCACGGCCAAGGAATACTCGAACAAGGGCGAACTCGTCCCCGACTCCGTGACGATAGCGATGGTCAAGGACAG
>LIUJ01000153.1:11727-13755 GCA_001462255.1 Fibrobacteria bacterium GUT77
GACGATAGCGATGGTCAAGGACAGGCTCGGCCGCGCCGACGTCAAAGGCGGCTTCTTGCTCGACGGCTTCCCACGCAGCGTCCCGCAGGCCGAGGCGCTCGACAAAATCTTGGACGAGCTCGGCATAAAACTCGACCATGTGGTCAACATAGCCGTAGCCGACCAAGAGGTCAAGGACAGGTTGGCAAAACGCGCCTCCATAGAAGGCCGCGCCGACGACGCCGACCCCAAGGTTATAGAAAATAGGCTAAACACCTACAAACAACAGAGCGAACCCTGCCTCACCTACTACCGCCCCAAGAAAATAGTGCGCGACGTAGACGGCATTGGATCGATAGACGACGTGTTCGGCAGGATAAAAGCCATATTCGCGTAATATGACAAGAATTTTTAGAATAGGCCTTGCCGGCTACATGGGCGCGGGTAAAAGTACCTGCGCCCGTTCTTTTGCCTCCGAAGACGCGCTGATAATAGACGCTGACGCCGAGGCAAAGCGCCTTATGGCCCGCAGTCCCCATATCCAAGAGATGCTACGCGCGGCCTTTGGCTCGGATGTTATAGGCGCCGACGGTACCGTGCGCTCCGACACGCTGGGAAAGGCGGCTTTCAAGTCGGTCGACACGCTCCTAACGCTCAACGGCATAACGCACCCGCCGCTCGTAGAACACTTGGATACGATTGTCTCCGGTTGCCAAAAACCGCTTTGTATCTTAGACGCCGCCCTAATCCCGCTCTTGGGAATAGAGTCGTGGTTCGATATATGCGTTTGGGTCGACGCGCCTTTTGAAACGCGCTTGGTGCGCCTCATAACAAAGAGGCCAAACATTGATGAAGCCGAATTAGTCAAGCGAATGCGAATGCAAGAAGCCGTTATGGGCCAACCGGAAGGCGGCGACTGGATAACGGTCGGCGACACCGAATGCCATAAATACATCGCCGAAGCGCTGAACAACTCAATAAACAAACCCAACGAATAATAAACGCTTAAACGAAAAATGGGGTATCCTCGATAGTCTCTAACACGCTCTATAACTTAAAACCAAACCCCAATTTAAACATTAATCCGCTACCCCGCTCGGTGTTTTTATGTCGTAAGGGCTGTAAGTAGATTCTACTTTCCGCATCGTTTCTTCATGCGCATTAGCCCTCCTCCAAAAAACCACTTTTAGCACGTAAAATCCTCTCTTTAGAGTCGTCTTCAGCAGAATATACTCTTTTTTTCTAAAAAAATACAAATTGACCCTCCCGATGTACTATATTATTTAAAGATAAGATACAGTAGAAGGAAGATTTCTGTCCAAAGGAGCGTTTATGCCCGCCGACGCGGCCAAATATTTGCTGTCCATCGCGGACAAGGGTTCGCAGAATTTCGATGTTACGGGCTTCGTTGGGGTCGACACGATTAGTAGCCCGTACCAATTTGACATTGAATTTCGGATGTCCGGCAACACCAAAGCCTTAAACATCACCCCACCCGACGCTTCCGTGCTCGGGGAGGCCTGCCGCTTGGACGTCGAGCGCAACGGTGAGACTATACCGTACTGCGGCATAGTCTCCGAGTTCCGCGTATGCGATTCCGACGACGCCCGCTATACCGTCCGCCTCGTACCGCAGCTGTATAGCTTGACCTTAAACTTCACCAGCCGCGTCTTCCAAAACCTCACAATTCCGGACATCATTAAAGAAGTCGTCAATAACGCGGAGTTAGGCGAGTTTGTCCGGTATGAACTCAAAACGGACGATATAAAGTACCCGAAGCGCGAATTTTGCGTGCAGTACCGAGAGACCGATTTCGCGTTTATTTCGCGTCTTATGGAGGAGTGCGGCATTTGGTACTACTTTGAGCAGGTTCGGCAACCCTGGGGTGCCTATAAAGAACGCGCCGTAGTCACGGACGACTTCTCCAAGTACCCACGATTAGGTCGAGCGGTACCGTTTATGAACGGAAGCAGTTTGGCGGAGGTAACAGAAGTCGGCAATGTAGTAGAATCCATAAATTACATCTCCGCCAACGCCGCGCTAATGCCC
>LIUJ01000154.1:0-3352 GCA_001462255.1 Fibrobacteria bacterium GUT77
CGGAGTGCGGCGGTAGCGGTTCCAAATCCGGCAAGCGTTCCACGTGCACTAAGTGCGGCGGTAGCGGCCGCGTGCGCCACGTCAGCAACTCTTTCTTCGGCCAAATGGTTCAGGAAACGGACTGCCCCATCTGCCGCGGCGACGGCCAAACCGTCTCCGACCCGTGCGCGGCGTGCGGCGGTAGCGGGTTGCGGCAGACCGAGACGACCGTATCCGTGGATATTCCCGCCGGCGTAGAGGAGGGAAACTACATTCGCGTGCCCGGCAGGGGCGACGCCGGCAGGGGAGGTGGGGAATCGGGCGACCTCATTGTCGTATTGCACGAGAAGCCGCACGAAATGTTTACCCGCCACGGCATAGATCTTAGTTGCAAGCTTGATATTACCTTCTCGGAGGCGGCGCTTGGGTGCTCTAAGACAATCAACACGTTGGAGGACAAGGTCAGTTTGAAAATTCCGAGCGGTACGCAGTCGGAGAAAATTTTTAAGCTGAAGTCTAAGGGTTTAACGGAGTATCGCGGCAGGAGCAGGGGCGACTTGCTTGTGAGGGTGCATATCAACACGCCGGAAAAACTTGGGCGTGAGGAGAAAGAGTTGTTTGAGAAGTTGGCGAAATTGGGATTGTAGGCGGGTATGGGCAACGACATCGCGGCAAAGGTGGCGGGTCAGGCCGTAGGCGCCATGATGGGCGACATTGTATCCTTAGTGGTAGGCGTTGCGGCGCTTATCGTTGTAGTCGCGGTTTTGTTCCTCATAATGGTGTTGTCCTCACGAAAGCGGCGGCGCGGCTCCGGGAGGAGACGCAAAAAGAGGCGCGGGTAGCCTACTATAGTTGAAATTCAACGGTAGCCGCCAAAACCTGTTCAACCGTAGTCGTCCCGTTCACGGCCAGTTCAATTCCCGCTTGTCGCAAAGGTTTCATATTTTCCGCTATTGCCGCTTCCCGAATCTCAGGCATCGACGCGTTTCGCAGTATAAGTTTGCGGATGCTCTTTGTAATTTGCAACATCTCGAATATAGCCGTGCGTCCCGAGAATCCCGTGCCGTTGCAGGTTACGCAACCGTTGCCCTTGTAGAATTGCGTAACCTGCGACGGGTCGATCCCGAGGCTCTGTATAAGTTCCGGCGAAGGTTTGTACTCTATCTTGCATTTAGGGCATATTGTGCGTACCAATCGTTGCGCCGCAATCAGGTTTAGCGACGAACCTAAGAGTAGGGGAGGGATGCCGATGTCGATGAAGCGGGCCAAGGCGCTTATCGCGTCGTATGTGTTTAGCGTTGAGAATACCAAGCGCCCCGTCAGCGCCATTCTTATAGCCGTATCGGCCGTTTCGCCGTCGCGGATTTCACCTACCAATACGACGTCCGGGTCTTGCCGCATGACGGATCTTAGCGCGGTTCCGAAGGTCAGGCCGTTCTTCGCGTTTACGTTGACTTGGTTTATGCCGTCTATATGAAACTCTACAGGATCTTCCACGGTGATTATATTTTTAGCCACGTTTTTGACCGTTTGCAACGCGCTGTAGAGCGTTGTTGATTTTCCGCTTCCTGTTGGGCCGGTTACTATGACGAGGCCGCAAGGCTTCGCGATTTGCGAGCGGAATATACGCTCGTCATACGGCGTTAGACCTAAGTTTGATGTGTTCTTTTCAAACGCCGTCTTGTCGATTATGCGCAGAACCGCTTTTTCGCCGAATATAGTGGGGAGTATGGAGACGCGTATGTCTATTTCACGTTGGCCGACCTTTATCGCCATGCGTCCGTCTTGCGGCAGGCAGTGCTCGGCGATGTTGAGGTCGGAGAGGATTTTTATGCGCGCCACAATAGCGCGGTGTGAGTTTTTGGGCGGCGACATTACCTTGCGCATATCCCCGTCTATGCGGTAACGCACGAGCAACTCGTTTTCCATGGGTTCGATGTGTATGTCGCTCGCGTGGTCGCGTATGGCGTTGGTGATAAGTATGTTTACTAATTTTATTATGCCGAGTTCCGCGCCGGCTACGGCCGCTTCCTCTTCGTTGCCGTCGTCGTTTTCTTTGTGTTTTACGTATTCCACGTGTTCGTCTATGTTCTCGGTGAGGCTTGAAGCGTCTTTGTGCGCGGCGATGTCGCGGTAGCACCGGTCTATGGAGGTAGCTATGTCGTCTTTTTTGCCTAAGATCGCCGTAATGCGCATATCCGTAGTGTCGCGCAGCGTGTCGAGCATATTGAGGTTCAGCACGTCCGTAGTCGCCACGATCAATTCATTGCCGCGTTTTTCTATCGCGACGCAGTTGAAGCGTCGCGCCGTGCGCTCCGGTATGAGCGCCACTACGTTTAGATCTATGGCGGCGTACTGCCGCGGCGCGGCGACCGTGGTTTTGAGTTGCTCGGCGAGGCAATTTAGCTTTTGGTCCTCGGTGATTATGCCGAGATCGATGAGCGCGTCGCCTATGTGCAGGTTGGTTTGTGCTTGGTGCGCCAAGGCCCTGTCCAAGTCGTCCTTCGTAATGAGCCCGCTCCTTAAAAATAGGTCTCCCAGCCTGCTTGCCGACGGCGTGAGCGCCAAAACGCGGGTCGCCGTAGACGGCGCGTTGTTTTCGGTTTCGCGGTCAACGTTGTTGAGGCCGATGCGGTGTATTAACGCGGCAAAACGCTCCAACTGTATAGGCATAAAAATTATGTGGTCGGCTTTTACGCCTACGCGGTAACTGTCGAGTATCTGTCGGTCGGCTTCGCGCGCCGCGCAGATGACCGGCGGGTTGGAACTTTTTTGCTTGACGAGCGTAACGTGGTTGTTGTAGGAGTTGAGGTTGGAGATGTTGTCTAAAATCGCTATGGCGATGTCGCATTGTACACTGTGCATTTTCGACAGGTCGCCTACGGATAACTTAAGCGGTTTGCCGAGGTCGATTAGGTTGACTAAGCGCGTAATGTAGTCAAAGTCCTTGCGGGAGTATCCGAGTAAGGCCAATTTGAACGTGTCGGATGCTTTGTCGTTATTGCGCTCCATTGTTCCATACCTTTCTTTTAGACCGCCGCGGCCTTGTTACGCGATAACTTTGCTAACCGGATACTCAATAATTCCCGACGCCCCCGCCCGCTTCAATAGCGGGATTATGTGTTTGGTTTGATGTGCCGGCAGTATGGTGTCCACAGCGCACCAATTCCCGTCGGAGAGTTTTGATACCGTTGGATTGTGCAACGCCGGCAGTACCGATATGATTTTGCCCAAACCGGCCTCCTCCACGTTGCACTTGAGCCCCACGTAGTTCTCCGCGTCGAGCGTGCCGTGCAAAAGCATTTTCAGATTTTCGAGCTTGCCGCGTTTCTCGCCGTCCTCCCACGATTTTTTGTTGGCGATGATGACGGTG
>LIUJ01000154.1:3597-3748 GCA_001462255.1 Fibrobacteria bacterium GUT77
GATGGCGTCGGCGAGGCGCGGCGGCTTGACCTCCGTCGCTCCCCACGAAAACTCGACTTTGACGTTCGGTATTCCCTTAGACTCAAAAAAACGCTTGGTCCTCCCCACGAGTTCCGTGGCGACATGCTTGCCGGCCAAATCCTCGGCGCGC
>LIUJ01000155.1:0-7247 GCA_001462255.1 Fibrobacteria bacterium GUT77
CGCCCTCACGTCGGCTATCCGCGCCTTAAAATACTTGCGGCGCAAAAGAGAGATCTTCTGAACAAGCTCATCCTCTATGTGCTCCAAACGCACCGGTTTGACGCTCAACTTGGCAACAAAATCCCTAAGCGCGGCGTCGCTCCCGCAAGCGTCAAGCAACCTGCCCAAGCAACCGTCGCGATCATACACTCCAAGCATAATTGAATATATATTCTCCGCAAGGGGATCGGTAATAATTTCGGGGGAAAGGTATTGCCGCGCCGACGCTATAAGCGCCGGAGCGTTTATAAGTATCCCCAAAAAATCCTCCTCAAGCGCCCCCATAGCCGCCGCGCCGGAGCGTTCCCGCGGCGCCTCCGGCGGCGCCCCGGCGGCGCGCGAACGGTAGTTCGCGAACCTATTTACCACGAGTTGCCTATCCACGCGCAAGCGTTGCGCGAGCCTGTCCAAAAAATCGCCGCACACAACCTCGTTGGTGAGCGCGCGGGCGTAGGGCATAAGCTCGTCCATCACCTTACTTCTGCCGTGCGGCGACTCGTCGGACTCCGATATCAGTTTGTCAATCAAAAAATCCGTAACCGACGATGCCGTCGCAAGCAGGTTGCGGAAAGCGTCGGGCCCCTCACGCTTCACAAAAGAGTCAGGATCGTCGTCGCCGGGCAACGCCAGTATCGACACCCGCAAATCGAGCGGCGCGAGTATAAAAGCCGCCCGTTGCGCCGCGGAGAGCCCCGCGCGGTCGCCGTCGAAAACGAGCGCGACCTTGGAGGTAACGCGCTTTATCAGGTGGGCGTGCTCCACCGTAAAAGACGTGCCGGAAACCGCCGCCGCGTTGCGAATGCCGGCTTGGTAGAGCGTCAGATAGTCCATATACCCCTCTACGACTATGACGTATCCGCTCTCGCGAGCGGCGTCGCGCGCCTTGTTCAACCCGTATAGTACGCCGCTCTTCTTATATAGTACGCTCTCCGAAGAGTTCAGATACTTGGGCTGCGCGTCCGCGTCGAGCCCGCGCCCCGCAAACGCTATCACGCGCCCGCTGAGGTCGCATAGGGGAAAGATCACCCTATCCCTGAAACGGTCGTACGTCGTACCGCCGTCCTTGCTCACGGCCAATCCGCACTCCGCCGCCGCCCGCGGCGCGATACCCTTGTCGGCAAGGTAATCAAGCAATCTCCGCCCTCCGTCGGGCGCGTAGCCTAATCTAAATTCCCTCACCGTCTCCGCCGAGAGCCCCCGCGATTTGAAGTAGTCAACGGCCCGCCGACTGCTCTTCAAACATTTGTAATAAAACTCCGTAGCCAACTTGTGGATATTGAGCGCCTCGGTCTTGGTCGCGCCGCCGCGCCCCGCCTCCGACGACCGACCGGCGGGGACCTGACCCGCGTCGAACCGCTCGCGCGAATCGTAGCGCGGCAACTCCACGCCAACCGTCTCCGCAAGCATCTCAAGGGCCTCACGAAAATCAACACCCTCTATCTCCTGCACGAAATTAAAGACGTCGCCGCCCTTACCGCAACCGAAACAGTAGTAAAACCCCATATCGGGATTGACCTGAAAGGAGGGCGTCTTCTCCTTGTGAAACGGGCAGAGTCCAACCATCATACGCCCGCGCTGTTTCAAGCTGACGTAACGGCCCACTACGTCAACCATATTCGCGCGTTGACGTACCCGCTCCTTCGCGTCGTCATTGTATCGGGAGTTCATATTTTACAAAAATATAACATTACATGACGCGCGAGTTATTATTTTAATAGGTTGACCATTGATATCAAAGGTGATTTCAATGGTTTTGATTCAAAAACGGAGCTTAAAAATGACGGCAGTATCAACCCTATTGGCCCCCGACTGCATCCGACTCGAACTCTCCGCCCGCGGCAAAGAGGCCGCGGTTAAGGAACTCGTACACCTCCTCGCCGACGCCGGAAAATTGGACGTAAACGCGGTTGACCGCTACGTCGACGAGGTGATGGGGCGCGAAAAGATCTCCTCAACCGGCATCGGTAGCGGTATCGCGATCCCACACGTGCTCGTAGCGGAGGTAAGCGCCATAACAATGGCCGTGGGCCGTAGCGTCAAGGGGGTACCCTTCGACTCCGTAGACGGCAAACCCGCCCACCTGATTTTCCTTATAATCGGCCCGCAGGGAAAAAACAACGAATACCTGAAAATTCTAAGCAAACTCTCAAAGTACCTAAACGACCGCGGCTTCTTTGACGCGCTCATGAAGGTAGAAACTCCGGCGGAGGTAATTGAGCTGGTTGAGGAGAGGGAGCGGTAAACAATCGCTATCCAACTTTTTTAAGGAGGCAGTCTTTATGGGCGGTTCGCAATTAGCCGGTTTAATAGTCCCGATAATCGTCATTTTGGCCATTGTCGCGTTGGTGATTTTCTTCTATATAAGCTCGGCCATAAAACTATGGTTGCAGGCGATATTTTCCGGTTGCCGCGTCGGGCTCCTGAGCATCGTCTTCATGCGTTTGCGCAAGGTGCCGCCCAAGCAGATGGTAGAGGCGAAGATCACGGCCGTTAAGGCCGGGCTCGACCTCACGACCGACGAGCTTGAATCGCACTATTTGGCCGGCGGAAACGTGGCGCGCGTCGTACAAGCGCTGATCGCCGCCGACAAAGCCAACATACCGCTACCCTTCAAACGGGCGGCGGCCATAGACCTTGCCGGACGCAACGTTTTAGAGGCCGTTCAAATGAGCGTAAACCCCAAGGTGATAGAGACGCCCCGCGTCGCGGCCGTGGCCAAGGACGGCATCCAGCTCATGGCGCTCACGCGGGTCACGGTACGCGCGAACATCGACCGCCTCGTAGGCGGCGCCGGCGAGGAAACCATTTTGGCCCGCGTGGGTGAGGGTATCGTCACAACCATAGGCTCCGCCGCCTCCCATAAACAAGTGCTCGAAAACCCCGACTCCATATCCAAGCGCGTGCTCGAAAAGGGGCTGGACTCCGGCACGGCGTTTGAAATCCTATCCATAGACATCGCCGACGTGGACGTAGGCAAAAACATAGGCGCGGAGCTGGAAACCGACCGCGCGGAGGCCGACAAGAAGATCGCGCAAGCCAAAGCGGAAGAACGCCGCGCCATGGCCATAGCCGCCGAACAAGAGATGAAAGCCAAGGTACAAGAAATGCGGGCTAAAGTCGTGGAAGCCGAAGCAATGGTACCCATGGCCATGGCCGAGGCTTTCAGAAACGGAAATTTGGGGATCATGGACTACTACAAAATGCAAAACGTCGCGGCGGACACACAGATGCGGGAGGCTATAGGCAAACAGGGACCGCATGACGACAATAAGGGATGATTTCATACGTCGCGTTTCATTAAACGAACATATTCACCATAAACGGAACACTACGGGAGAATCGACATGGACGCCGCCGCCGTAAAGGTAATCGTATTCCTCATACTCTTTATAGGCGGGTTAGTCGTCGACTCCGCCAAGAAAAACAAGGGCAAGAAGAGAGCGGAGGAGATTAAACGGTCAAAGAAAGCGCCCGTGGCCACAAGTGCGCAACACGCGCCGGCGCCCAACCGCAAAAAAGCCGCTACGCCGCAAAAAACGGTCAAGACAAAAAGCGTGAGGCCGGAGGAATCCGAGTGGCTCTCGACCCTCGCCGACCAACAACGCAGGGACGCGGCCAAGGTAGCCGCTAAAGCCGCCGAGAACCAAGGAACTTTTGAAATCGGCGTATCGGGCGCGCCTATCGGCAAGTCGCCGGAACCGTCGGCTTCGCCTTTCACTCTATCCGTACGGCAGGCGCGAAACGGATTCATAATGGCTGAAATACTGGGGCCGCCGGTTTCTATGCGGTAACGCCGCGCTACCTATCACTCAATAACAAACGCGGCCGACTCTATCACCTTACCCGTCCTCCGGTCGACGGCGTCCACCCTCCAATTTCCCGTTGGGTCGTCCATTGTGGAGAAGTTGCGTTTGCTGTGCGTGCGCCAATTGGGCGATTTTATCTCCAATATGGACGTTTGTATGAGCTTCCCCTCATGATACCAGCGGTGCATGACGGCCGCGCTGTCGACGGCGCCTACGGCGTGCGTGAAGTAGTAGACGGCGCCGGCCTCCTTGGGGAATTTATCCGCCACGTTCTTGGGCGCCCTATTCTCCACGGCGGCGCAAACGGCTGTCGCCGCGAGCCTATAGCCAAGCGGCGCGTTGGCATCGGGCCTCCTCTTTTTTACCGTATCGGGCGGCGTCGCAACCGCCGCGGCTACAGCGACGGGCGGCGTAACCGCGGACACTACCGGCGCGGCGGGCGCTACCGCCGGAGTCGGAGCGACCGGAGGAGACGCAACTCCCTGACTTAACCGCGCGGCCATCGTATTGGGCGGCACCGACTTCACATCGTAAAGCATAGCCGTCCTGCCGACAAACGGCGCGGGCTCCGTTACGATCTCGTCGGTAGCGCTAAACGTAGCGGGCGGCGCGACGGCGGGCGTCGTAACCGTCGCGGCAACCGGCGGAACTTTCGTATCAACCGGCGCGACGACCGTAACCGGAGGCTTCGTATCCACAACGGCGGGCTGGGTCGACGCGTCGACAGGCTCGTCCGCCTCTAAGGCCGGAGCCGGGGCCAACGCTTTGAGATCTATAGGCGCCAACTCCGTCCCCGACACCATGATCGGCTTCTCCGCCGGCTTGCCGTCAACTACGACAATGGGAATCTCTCCGCCGCCCACCGGCATCGGCGACACCAACGCCCTCGCCGCGCTCTTCTTCCGGTTCGGCGCAACGGCGTTCTTCTCAGGTATCACAATCGACGCCGTAAAAAAGGAGACCACGGCTACTATACTTATTATGACTACGAATTTTACTGTGTAATTCAAGCGTACCTCCAAAAAATGTCGGTTTCCGTACAACCCCACACATATATAAATATACAAAAAGGAGACGGCGCGTATCAAAAAAATAATCAAAATCGCGACATTTTTTATACAAGGGGCGATTAGGCAAAATGTATTTTTGTACTATTCGGCTACCTAAGATAGCCCGCGTCATCAATAATCCGAATTTAACTTTAAGGGGTTAAACGACATGGCAAAAAACACTAAAAGAGTAGGCTTTATAGGCTGGCGCGGCATGGTCGGCTCCGTCCTGATGGACCGGATGCGCGCCGAGGGCGACTTCAGCGGCTACGACCCCGTCTTCTTCTCCACCTCCGACGCCGGCGGCGCGCCCCCTTCCGTAGGCGTGGACGCCCCCCCGCTTAAAGACGCCTTCTCCGTAGACGACCTAAAAACGCTAGACATCATCGTCTCCTGCCAGGGGGGCGACTACACGAACGAGATACACCCCAAACTCCGCGCCGCGGGCGGAAACGGCATTTGGATCGACGCCGCCTCGGCGCTACGTATGAAAGAGTCGTGCATTATCGTCCTCGACCCGGTCAACCGCGACGTAATCGAACGCGGCCTACGCTCCGGCGTCAAGGACTTCGCCGGCGGCAACTGTACGGTCAGCCTTATGCTTATGGCGCTATCCGGCCTCTTCAAACACAATTTGGTCGAGTGGATATCAAGCATGACCTACCAAGCCGCCAGCGGCGCCGGCGCCAAAAACATGATTGAGCTCGCCAAGCAAATGGAGCGCATAACAATGTCCGCCGCCCCCCTACTCGCCGACCCGGCGTCGGGCGCTCTCGACATAGACCGCGCCGTTACCGCCGAACTGCGCGGCGACTCTATACCGACAACCAACTTCGGCGCGCCGCTCGCCGCCTCGCTAATCCCGTGGATAGACAAACCGTCAGACAACGGCCAAACGCGCGAAGAGTGGAAAGGCGCGGCGGAAACCAACAAAATACTTAACACGACGAAAACAATCCCCGTAGACGGTATCTGCGTACGCGTGGGAGCCATGCGTTGCCACAGTCAAGGCCTCACGATAAAAATGACCAAAGACGCGCCGATAAACGAAATCGTCGACATTATCAAGTCGGCGCACGAATGGGTCACCGTTGTACCCAACGACAAAGAAAGCACGCTTAAAAACCTGACCCCGGCGGCAGTCGGCGGAACGCTGAACGTCCCCATCGGACGCCTGCACAAAATGAACATCGGCCCCGAATACCTAACGGCGTTCACAGTAGGCGACCAACTCCTATGGGGCGCGGCGGAACCGGTCAGACGAATGCTGAAAATCGCGCTGGAATACCGTTGAACACCCGCGTCCCGATTGCGCGAATACTATATTGTATAGACGGCGGAGGAGGCCGAAAAACATGAAACCGTTGCCGACCGGAGTGCAGGTATTCGAGAATATCCGCAAAAAAAACGCGTTGTACGTCGATAAGACGGACTTGATTTACGAAATCGTGTCCGGCGTCCGGATACACTTCTTTCTGTCGCGCCCACGTCGGTTCGGCAAGACGTTGCTCTGCTGGACGCTCGACGCGCTCTTCAGCGGGAAGCGCGAGTTATTCGACGGGTTAGCCATCTCGAAAACCGACTGGGAGTGGGAGAACTGTCCGGTCGTCCATCTCGACATGAGCAAGATAGAAACGGATCGCGGGGTCGACGGCGTTTGGGAGTCGTTGATCTGGCAGACGAAACGCGTCGCCGAGGACTTTGAAATAGGCCTTGACGGGATAACGTTACCGGGAATAATGCTCGAAAAAATAATCGTCGACGTCTCCAAAAGGCGCGGCAAGCCGACGGTCGTGATTATCGACGAATACGACAAACCGTTTTTGGACTTCTTCAACAAGCCTCCGACGGCGCAAGAAGTTCGCGACATCATGAGAAATTATTACGCGAGACTCAAAGCCAACGAGCCGTATATACGGCTTTTGTTCATGACCGGAATCTCCAAATTCACCAAAGCCGGAGTATTCTCTACGCTGAACAATCTCTACGACCTCTCGCTCGACGAAAAATTCGGCACGTTGCTCGGATATACGGAAGAGGAACTCGTCGACTATTTCGGCGAGTACCTTGAAGCCGGGTCAAAAAAACTCAATATGCCGGTTAGCGATCTTGTGGAAAAATTGAGAGCCAATTACAACGGATTTTGCTTTGACGGAACACACAGGGTATATTGCCCGTTCTCTATCCTCAATTTCTTTGAGAAGTATAGATTCTTGAACCATTGGATAGACAGCGGTAACCCTAAGATTATTGCCGACTACATGAAAGACAAGCGCCTTACCGTAGAGCAATTCAGGGAATTTCCGGTATCAAGCGATTTCGCGTTCTGCCCCGGCGAAATAGAAACGTCGCC
>LIUJ01000155.1:7441-7769 GCA_001462255.1 Fibrobacteria bacterium GUT77
CCTAACGCTAAGAGAGGGCCCCGGGGACGACTTTAAACTCGACTACCCCAACGCCGAAGTGCTTGAATCCATGTCGCTACTGGTGTCTACAAACATTATTGAACAAGGCGGCGGTACTTTTTTTGATTTCCGCACGCCAACGATAAACGCGCTGGTCAGCGGCGACGGCAAACTTTTGGTTAAAACGATAAACCGCCTCTTGGCAAGCATCCCGTATGACGATTACGCCGGAGCGGCCAAACAAGGGTTGATGATTTCCGGTTTGAAAATACCCGCGCAAGAGTGGCTCTACCGCGCTACGATATTAGCGTTCCTTCGCGGTTGCGGC
>LIUJ01000155.1:8086-9247 GCA_001462255.1 Fibrobacteria bacterium GUT77
GGCGCTGGCGCAGATAAACAACAACCAATACGCCGCACCCTACGCAAACGCCAAAAAGATAGGAATAGCGATTGACGACGGCACGCGACAGGTTGGGGAGTGGAAAGAAAGCGATGACTCCACATAACCCGGTATGGCATTCAAATACGCCGCGGTATCGAGATAATCGTTTGGGTCAATATCGCGGTTATTTTTCATTTTTGGTTTTTAACGCCATATACGAACTCCCTTACCGACTCATATAAATCAGGCCGTCCGTTTTTTACAACCCGCACAATAGACCGCTCAAGATGATCTTCGGAAAAAATGTAGTCTCTGCCGACACCGTTTTTGTGATCATCGTTTCGCCGACGAAGTAAAAAATACGCAAATTTCCACGCAAAAAGTTCTTCTTCATCGGAAGAAGAATGCGACCATCCGGTTAAAGTCTCTATATTACACCTATTGTACGCTATGTGCCCCAACTCATGCGCAAGCAATATCCTCAAATCCTTATCGTTTACCTGATTTTCATCATCAAGTAAAACAATATCACATCCGGCTGTATAGTAAAACATCGTGGACAAATGCTTGGCTGTAGGACTGTTACTTATAACTATGTGATACGTTATACGCCTCTCAACACACAACCTACGCTCTATCTCACGTATGGTATGAGCCAGATAGTTCCATTTTCCAATCCGCGCAAAATCTATTGCCATTGCCTTAATATCACTGTCTTTTTGCACTTAAATATCTCCAATGTCCACGGTATACAGACTCTTCAAGTGACGCGAGCATATCGCTCTCGTCACTTACACACGCACCACGAATCGCTATAACACCGGTATTTTCTACCAAATGCTTTATTTTGTCCCCAACACTAGCGGTGTCAAGCCCATTTTCCTTGTAATACTCGTTCAGCTGGTCACACCGCGTAACATCGCACAATGCTATGCTCATAATCGTCACCTTTTCTAATCTAACCGCTCCTTAAACATCGGGCCAAAACACACACCCTTTTTTATAATATAAAATACGGAATCCTAAAAATCAATATTTTTGTAAAAAAAGGACGGCCCCCGCAACGGGAACCGCCCCACACACAACCCTAACCCACCACCGACATCGACCCAACGCCCGGGGCGGTCTCGCCGCCGCCCCCTACCTTAAAAGCGCCAA
>LIUJ01000156.1:0-13436 GCA_001462255.1 Fibrobacteria bacterium GUT77
CGTTCATTTTTGTGGTATCAGCGTACTTTACATTCATCCCAACGATCCTCGCCTACATCAAAATATAAGTTCATACTTTTTGTACTATTATGGTTATACATCGCGATTTTCGCCAACCCTACCAAAATAATATTTGGGCACGGATAGTGTCAAGTTTTTTGTAAAATCTTTTATGGGCGTTACAGGCCCTCGATTTCCGTCTCGGTTAGACCTGTCATTTTCGCGATTCTTGATATTGGCATTTTTTCTACGAAATTCAGCTCTCTCGCGGTTTGGAGCAACCGTTGCTTGGCCTCCTCGTCCAACTCCTTGCGGGTTTCGGTGTCGGCGTCTTAGAGCGTTTGGGCCAAAACAAACCGGCCTATTAGCCCGTGTTTTTCTGAAGGTCTTCGCGGTTAGAATCAAAATATTGTTTATACGTTTTGTATTATCGCCGTCGTATAATATATATTTAATGATATGAACCCGATATTTGAATTTAGCCGGTCAGCCTCCAAACACGGTATATTGGAATCTGATATTATAATGACTGAAGATGAAGAAGCCGTCGCCGACGCTCTTGATGAAGAGTATACGAAGAATCCGCCGGAACCGGGGCCGGATGGGACGGGGGCGTGGACTAAATGGAGGCGTAATGTCGCCCATATAATAGCGATTGACAACGCGTCGGCAACATACCTTCGGTGCAAAGCGTTCGCGACGCATAAAACGCCTACTGAACTCGTTCAAGAGATGATACAAAAGGAAATCGCCGCAACACAGGGATGACTGCCGACCACCCTTTCCGCACGTTTGGTAGGATTTTTAATACTGGGGATGGCAACGGTCAGACGACTCTCCGCAACTCCTCGACAAACGCGTCGATTTCACGGCGCGTTCTCTTTTCCGTTACCGCCACGAGCAGCGCGTTGTCCGCGCCGTCGTAGTCGTAGTATCGGCCGATGGGAATTCCGGCGGCGAAACCTTTGGTCAACATCGCTTTCACGCATTCGTCGGCGCTTATCGGCAGATCGATCACGAACTCGTTGAATATCGGTGCGTCGTATGTTTTTATCGACGGGATTGACGTCTTGATACGTTCGCGCAGGTAGACCGCCTTGTTGCGGCAAAGCGTTGCTACGTCAACAAGGCCTTGTTTTCCTATTAATGACAGGTATACGTGCGCGCGCAACGCGCAGAGCGCCTCGTTTGAGCAGATGTTTGACGTCGCCTTTTCCCGCCTGATGTGTTGTTCGCGAGCTTGTAACGACAGCACGAATCCGTCGCGGCCGTTCGTGTCGGTAGTACGCGCTACGATTCGTCCCGGCATTTTTCTCGCCAAAGATTTTTTCGCGCCTATGAAGCCGAGGTACGGGCCGCCGAATGAGAGCGGTATTCCCATGGATTGACCCTCGCCGACGGCGATGTCGAAACCTTGTTCCCCGGGCGTTTTTATCAACGCTAAAGACAACGGGTTGACGGATTGAACGGTTATGGCGCCTACGCTCTTGCATTTGTCGACTATGTCGGAATGATCGTCTATAACGCCGAAGAAATTCGGGTTTTGAAGGACGATAGCCGCGATTTTATTATTAATACCGTTGATGCAATTATTTATTGACGACCGGTCAAGCGTTCCGTCGCGTAACGTCGGTATCTCTATTATGTCGATTCCCAAATTGATCGTATGCGTTTTTAGCATCTTTCGGTATATGGGGTTTACGCCCCCGTCGATTATAATCGTGCGCCTATCCGTTGCTGATAACGCCATTTTGCAGGCTTCAAAGATCGCAGTGCCGCCGTCGTAGAGCGAGGCGTTGGAGATTTCCATTCCGGTAAGGCGGCATATTTGCGATTGGTATTCGTAGATTGCCTGTAGCGTGCCTTGCGAGAGTTCGGGTTGGTATGGCGTGTATGCGGTGTAGAACTCGCTGCGTGAGGCTACGGCGTCTACGGCGGCGGGGATGAAGTGGTCGTAGAATCCGCCGCCGAGAAAGGAGATAAGGCGCGTGTCGTTCATCGACGCCAATTTTTCGCACTCCGCCGCCGTTTCGAGTTCGGAGAGGCCGTCGGCGTCAAAAAAATTTTGTGCCGACGGGTGGGGAGACAGCGAGGCGGGAATGTCCGCGAAGAGGTCGTCTATTGACGAGACACCGCAGGCGCTGAGCATTTCGGCGCGTTGGGCGGATGTTACGGATATGAATGACATTGATTTATTCGCTCTCTAAGAATTTTTCGTAGGCCGCGGCGTCCATAAGGGCGTTGAGTTCGGAGGCGTCCGCGAGTTTGACCGTGTAGAGCCAGCCGGCGCCGTAAGGATCGTCGTTTATGGCCTCCGGCGCGGAGTCTAAGGCGTTGTTAACGGCGGTCACGACGCCGGAGACGGGCGACATCAAGTCGCTTGCCGCTTTTACGGACTCAATTACGCCGGATTCGTGATTTTGGGTGAGTTGCGCGCCGACTTTGGGGAACTCTACGAAAGTTATGTCGCCCAAAGTGTCTTGGGCATGGGCTGTTATGCCTACCGTGGCGGCGTCGTTTTCCAACCTTACCCATTCGTGGGTCTGGGAATATTTGAGATTCGGGGGGATTTGGGTCATAAGATTGCCTCCTTAGTTAGGGTCAAGGTCAAAATATTAAAATTAAGATCATAAATATAAATTAATGTCGGCTCGTACGGTTCCGTTTTTATGGAAAGGCGTTACCGTTGTTTTACCGTATAGTAAGTTTTTGCCGCTTATTATCGATACGGTTGTATTAATGCCGGCGTATTCTTTATCAATATACGCTAACGCTATCGCGTGGGTTTGGGTTGGGGAAAAACAGGCGCTGGTTATCGTGCCGACCGTTTTGTCGTCTATCACTACGGTGTCGCCTCGGCGCGCCGTTCTTCTTCCGTCTATACTTATCCCCGATAAAAGTTGATCGCGTAGCGATGTGTTCAATACTTTATCCGATCCTATAAACCGTTTGTTTTTTGATATCGCGTAAGTGAAGCCCGACTGGGCGGCGTTTCTGTCGGCGGACAGTTCATGGCCGTATAGCGGGTATCCCATCTCCAATCTTAGGATGTCCCTTGCCCCTAAGCCGGCGGGGACGGTGCCGTTGTTCACACAGTCGTTCCAAAAATCAGCGGCGACATCGACGGGGCAGTATATCTCGAAACCTATCTCGCCGGTGTAGCCGGTGCGGCTGATTGTTACTTCGGTCTGTTTGTAGTAATTGCGCATGAATCTATAATATCTAAGGCCGTCTATCGGGTGCGTTAGTATAGACGCGGCTATTTTGGGGGATTTGGGGCCTTGTAGGTCCATCTTGGCGGTGGCGTCGGATACGTTTTCAACGGACGTGCCGTTGGAGACGCGTCCGGCTATCCAGTCGAAGTCGGTGGCCTCGTTAGCGGCGTTTATCACTACCATGAACTCGGCCTCCGCTTGTCTGTAGGTAATCAAATCGTCTATAACCCCGCCGTCGTCATTGCATAGAAAACCGTACCGGCAGGCGCCGATCGCTAGGTTGGCGATGTCGTTGCTTAACAACCGGTCGAGGTCGGCGGCGGCTGACGGGCCGCGCAGTAAAAGCTCCCCCATGTGGCAGGTGTCGAAAATCGCCGCGCCTAAGCGTGCCGCGCCATGCTCGGCGATGATCCCGTCGGCGTATTGGATGGGCATATCATATCCGCCGAACGGGGCCATCTTGGCGCCGAGCGCCGTGTGGACGGGGCGCAAGACGGTTGTTTTCATCGTCACTTGGGATATCCTACCGGATGATTAAGCAAAATTTTTTGCGCGCTTTTGAGTTTCAAGACCGCCGCGGTCTTCTCCGCGTCGATCATTGCCCTCGGCACCGTAACTAATCCGGCCGCGGCGCAGAACAGCGATATGTTTTGCGAGACCATACCGGCGTCCATTGCGGCCATGGCCGTCGTGCCGGCGTCATTCGCGCCGTCGGGGAAGCGGCCGTAATCGGATACGAGGATAAGGTTGACCGGCGCGGCGGCTACGAAAGCCTGTTGCGGGGCGATGACCGCGCGGTGGTCGCCGGCGGCTATCGGTTCCAGCGTGTTCTTTTTGGCGTCGTAAAGGTAGGCTCCCTCCGGTGTTATTACGTAGATGTCGATGTCTTGGACGTTGCGTGCCGACGGCGCCGTCCTGCCGCCCGTAGCGGCGCGGTTTACGCCGTTGCCCGCCCAAAGTAGGTCTGACAAATCCTGCTCGGAGAGCTTTTTGGCACCGAATTCGCGGGTGGACATACGTTTGGACAAGGCCTCCATGAGCGTGGCCTTGCGGGTCGTGTCGGGTTTCTTCAGCGCGACGGGCTTTAGGGCGTTTGGTTGCGCGACGGCGACGGTTGCGCCGCATAGCAACGCGGCGGTTACGGCGGTTAGGATGGCGCGTGCGTTCATGGTATAACACTCCTTGATAAGGGTGATTGTTGATATTATTAGTGAATTATTGAATATATATTAAAATAAGGTTAAGAATCAAATAATCGTTGCGAATAATATGTGCGGTTATGTATATTTGTTTTAATATTAAAAGTCGTTTCCGCCTATAAACCATAATTACGAGAGAATCGTAGCGTGTTTATGCGTTCCGTCATGTATATTGCCGCTGTAGGTTTGGCGCTCGTTATCTCCTCATGTTCCTTTTTGGAGAAAAGGGGCGAGGGGGTGGCCGAGGCGCGGATTGTTGTTGGGGAGGTTTCGCTTAATCGGGGCGGAGAGGTCAAAGAGGTTGCCGTCGGAACGCGGTTTATGACTCACGACGCGCTTGTCACGGGCGCGGCGTCTAAGGTTAAGGTAACGTTGGGGGCCATCAACATATTCGTCAACGAAGGCGCGTCGCTTCGATTTTTGCCGCCCGCCGAGGCGGAGAGTTGCGTAGTAGCCGCCGAGAGGGGCGCGTACTACTTCTCCGTGCCGGCGGGCGGGCACGCTGTGTTGTGTCACTTCGGGGATATGAGTTTGAGTATTAAGGCGGGCGCGTACGCCGCGCTCGCTATAGATTCGTCCGGTCGGCTCGCTGAGTTTTTTGTTTTGGGCGGGCGGGCGTCGGTTCGGCGCGGCGCGGATTCTAGAGAGCTCGCGCCATGCGAGGTTGTGGTGCTTGACGCCGCCGGAATTTCCGAGGACGAGGTCGTTACGGCGGGTCGCGGCGCGGCGGTGGAACGGCTCAAGGATTGGGTCGGCGAGACGGTCATTGATAAGGCGATTGCCCAAGGCATGTGTATGCCCGGCTCGGAGACGGCGCCTATTGATTCACAGGCGGCGTGGAGAAGAGTGACGCGGCGTCCGACGGCAACTCCCACGGCAATCCCGGCGTCCAAAGATGCGGAGGAGGATCCCGCCGTAAAGACGGCGCCGGCGATTGATACTATGAAAGCGGTGAAACACGGCGCGCAATCGCAGCCGACGCGACAAACGGCGGAGTTTATGATTGAGTACATAGTAGGACCGAGGCGGATATACGCCGGCGAGGAGTTTACTCTAAGGTGCGGCACGGTCGGCAACGCCGACGTGACCAAATACGTGTGGCGTTTTGACGGGGTCGGCGAATTGCTAATCTCCAAAACGGATGAATCGCAGGTTACGGTCACGCTTGAAAAGACGGGCGAGTATATTGTTACGTGCGAGGTTATGGGGGAGAAGGGGACGCTCGCCTCGCAGACGGTAAGGATTTGGGTTGTGGCCGCCAAAGTGACGGTTAGCGCCGGCGGGCCGTATAAGGCCATGCTCAATAAACCGATAAACTTGCTTGGAAACGCCGCCGGTCGCAATGTTAGGATAGCGCGGTACGAATGGTACGTTTCGCAAGGTGGGAAGCCGGACTATGTTTTGACGGAAAACGCCGCCGTTTCGCATACGTTCACGAAATCCGGCGACCATAAGGTGGTTTTTACCGCGAGGCTCGTCGACGGTTCGGCGGTCAGCGATACGGCGACGGTCAACGTGGAAAGTTTGCGCCCCACGGCGAACGCCGGGGCGGATGTCGTATCTAAGCCCGACGGTAAGTTGAAGCTGAAGGGAACCGCCTATTCCCCCGACGGTAAGATTACAAAGTACGAGTGGGACTTCAACGGCGACGGTGTCTTCGATTGGAGTTCGGAATCGTCGGGCGAAACCGAGTACGCGTTCAAAGCCTACGCCATGCCGATTTTTAGGGCGACCGACACCGAGGGCAACACAGCGACCGATACCATGCGCGTAGTAATCTGTCCCAAGGACATGACCACGGTGGAGAATGGGAAGTTTTGCGTTGACAAATACGAATGGCCCAACCGGCGCGATGCCGTGCCGCTTACAAACGTGAGTTGGCACGAAGCGGCCAAAACCTGCGAGGGTGTAGGCAAGAGGCTATGCGCGCCCGACGAGTGGAAACGCGCCTGCAGAAACGGTAGCGACTATAAACCGGCGGACGGCAACTCTTACCCTTACGGCGACGAGTTCGACGACCGTAAGTGCAATACGCTGGGATCCCCCAAGTCGAAAAACGCGCTTGTACCCGCCGGTAAGCTCGGTGAGTGCGTCGGCGCGTTGGGCGCATACGACATGAGCGGCAACGCCGCCGAGTGGACGGCACCCGCGTCCGCCTCCGCCAAGGCGCAGGCGTTCGGCGGATTCTACCAAAGCGGCGCCGAGGAAAGCGGTTGCGAATCAAGCGTGATGCTTGACAAAGATAAAAAATATATATACACGGGGTTCAGATGTTGCAAATGATTTTGAGGAAGATCGACGCCTACTATACCGGAGCGAACCGCTTCTGGATACCGATTTTGTGCGGGTTGTTCTATTCTCTCTGCCTGCCGCCGTTCAGCGGTATGTCGCACCCGATTTTTACGCCTATGCCTCTATTGGCTTTCACGGTGCTTATTCCCATATTTTACTTCGCGACGAGAACGCCGCGCCGCAGGGCGCTTATCCACACGTACATCTGTTGCGGCGCCATGACGTTGGGCCAATACTATTGGATAGGCTTTGACACCGCCAAGGGTTATTGGGGACTTATACTTGTGGGCGTAGTGCTGATATCGCTCGTATGGGGGGCGCTCTACTTTGTAGCCGCTCTCGCCTTTCGTTATTCCATGCGCCGTCTGCCGCGCCTGTACGTCGTCGTATTCCCCGCCGTATGGGTGCTGGTGGAATATTTTAGAACAACGACGGATTTGGCGTTCCCGTGGTCGTACATCGGCTACGGCGCGGTTGGAATTTTGCCGTTTGCGCAGCTCGCGTCCGTTACCGGCGTGTGGGGCCTCTCCTATATTATCGTATTCGGCAACATAGCGTTGTGGGAATTGCTTAGGGCGTACAAGTCGGGCGGTGATAAACGTCGGCCGTTGCGCGGCGTTATCGCGTGGGCGGCGTTGACATTGGCGATTTTTGCGTGGGGCGCCGTCAGGATGGGCGGTAAGGCGCCGAAAGCGACCGTCTCCAAAGTCGCCGTCATGCAGAGCTACATGGATCAGTTCAACTGGGGCAGCGGTTCGCTTGATACCGCCGTAACGGTGAGCGACAGCATGGTAAAAGTTGCGGCGAAGCACAAGCCGGATATCATCATATTCTCTGAAGCCGCGCTCCTGTGCTTTTTGGACAGGCGCCCCGACATAAAACAACAGGTACAGGCATGGGCGAAAAACGCCGGCGTCCCTATAGTAGTCGGCGCCCTGCACTGGGAACGTCCGAGCGATAAGGCAAGCGTAGAGAAGTACGACGTATACAACACGGTATTTTTGGTCGATGTCGACAGTGACAGTATGCGCCGCTACAACAAAATTCTCTTGGTGCCGTTTTCTGAGATAATGCCGTTTGAGGCGCAGTTTCCCATCCTGTCGAGGGTCAACCTCGGCGGCGCGAGTTTCAAAAGGGGAAAAAGCGAGTCGGTCTTCCGCGTAAACGAGAATTTGGAAATCGCTCCTTACATCTGTTACGAGATAATCTTTCCCGACTATGTGAGGCGGCGTTTGAAAGAATCCACGAATCTGCTTGTCAACGTGACGAACGACGGCTGGTTCGGCCGCTCCTCCGGCCCATACCAACACGCGGTTATGGCGCAGACGCGGTCGATAGAAAACGGCATAACGCTGGCGCGGTCGGCGAATTCGGGAATAAGCATGTTCGTTGACCCTTACGGAAGAATTACGGAAAAAACGGGACTCTACACGCGTGATATGATGGTACGCGAAATTCCCCTTTATCGCGTGAAAACGCTCTACAACAGGTTCGGCGATTGGTTCGTTTGGGTATGCTTGGGAATTGCGGTTTTGGGGGGCGGTGCGGCGCTGTTCCGCCCGCCCCGGCAAAATCAAACCCGATAATCCTGAGCGTGGTAAAACTTTCCGCAGGTCTCGTCCCCTACGTCGAGTAGCACCGGAACAAGCGCTCCCGGAATGACGGACTCCACCGGATTCGGCGCGTTGGGGCCGCCCAAATCGGTGCGTAGCCAGCCGGGATCCATAAGGTTCATCAGCACGCCGGTGTTTTTTAGGTGCGGGGCCATGTCGTATACGTATTTATCGAGCGCCGCTTTCGAGGCCGCGTAGGGCATAAGCTGCGGTTCGTCCTTTATCCCCGAAGTTACGTTGACCACCCGCCCGAAGCCGCGCGTTATCATCTTGGGAATAATCGCGTTGCAGAGCGTTATCGGGGCGATGGTGTTTACAGTAAAACTTTGAATGTACTCGTTCTCCGGCGCGGAGTAGATGTCGGTGCGGTACTGCGTCATTATCGCCGCGTTGTTGTAGAGAATGCCGAGGCCGCCGGATAGGCTCTCTACTTCTTCGGCGAGTTGCGATACCCGTTTGATGTCGGAAAGCTCCGCCTCAACCTGTAAAAGTTTGACGCCGAACTTCGACAGTTCGCCTTTAATCGCGTCGGTGTTGGCTTTTTTGCGGCTGTGAAGGATGAGGTTGCACCCCTTCTCCGCCATAGCCGTAGCCACCTGCCGCCCGATCCCGCGGCTCGCGCCGGTAATCAGCGCCCACTTGCCTTTAATGTCGAGCATGATACGATTCTCCTTTTTTAATGTGAAAGACTGTTTTTTATGTAATCGTTGATATCATCTATCATATTTTGCTCCCGCTCGATATGGTAGATGAAATAAGATTTTCTGATACGGTCAAAAACGTTGTGTTTTATGAACAGGTCTACTACCTCGTTACCGCGTAAGTTCATAGCTCTCTTGTATTGCTCTATCGCGAATATTATGTAGTTCCCTTCTTCCGTCATTTTTTTTGTCTTCATGCCGCTTCCTCAGGAAAGATGATACTTCCGCGCTCCAACTCTTCTTTATACAAATCAAACAATAAGTTAGGACTGTATCGCCAAACACCTGTTTTTGGATTTTCCAAAAAAGCATATAGTTTGGAAGAATAAAATTTTTGTATCGCTTCGTCTTCGTTGAGATTATACTCGGACATGATAAGCGGTATTATTTTTTCCACGATGAAATATAAATAAATAGGCAATAATTCTTCCGTCATAAAAACTCTCCTTTCACGAATATCAAGTGCTTTAGGACAGTATCGTTTTTAAAGACGTATTGATTGAAAAGTTTTTTTATTTTCAGCCTGCTCAAAGTGTCTTCGGCGTTGAGTTCATCCGCAAAATACAGTAATAGCGTACGGAAAACGTCGTCATTCGCAACCGGTCCTATTATAATATCGTAATCTCCGGGCGGTTGTGACGAATTTCTGTTTGCGGAGACGAAGTCCAACCACTCCATATCGGCTTCCAAAAATTCAAGAACGTTGAACTTCGGCAGAATATCTCCGTCAAATTCGTATATGTTTACAATTTTATCGCCGTTGGAGCGTGCGGCGATTTTCTCAGAAAACATCGCCGCCTGCTCGTAATTGGTCGTAGTGTAGAAACCTATGCCGAAATCCAGCTCCTTTCGGCTGAATCTTAGGTTCGGCTTATCAACAATCATATTACTTCCGTGATATAGCCTCATAAGCGCCTACGGTTTCCGTTTTTGAATACAAAATATCGCGTTATAGAATTTACGCCGTCACCTCGCCAACTTGAGTATCTCCAAAATATCCTTATGATGAAGCGGTACGAATCCGCCTACCGTGACCGATCCGTTTCTTCCGGTGCATTTGTCGGCCATCTCCTCCAACTTGTCGTCGCCGATATCCATATCTTTCAACCTGACCGGCATTCCTATCGATACAAAAAAACTCTCCAACGCCGCAATGCCTGCTAACGCCGTTTTTTCCTGATTGTGGAAGTCTATCTCTATGTTCCACACGCGCGACGCGAATTGGACGAAGCGGTTTACGTTGCTTTTGTATACGTGCTTCATCCACGCGGGGAATATTACGGCGAGTCCGGCGCCGTGCGCCACGTCGTACATGCCGCTTAGCTCGTGCTCTATTTGGTGGGAGGCCCAGTCTTGGTTGCGGCCGGTGCCCAAAAGGTCGTTGTGGGCGACGCACCCGGCCCACATTACCTCGGCGCGGGCGTCGTAGTTTTGCGGGTTGCGAAGGCATTCGGGGACGTTGTGAATGATAGTTTTCATCGTCGCCTCGCATAGGCGGTCGGTAAAGTCGGCGTTCTTCGTCGTGGTGAAGTAGCGTTCCATGATATGAGCCATTATGTCCGCCGCGCCGCAGGCCGTTTGGTAAGCGGGCAGGGTGAAAGTCAGTTCAGGGTTGAGGATGGATAAGACGGGGCGTATGAGTTCGCATGTGAGCCCGCGTTTCAGCCCCCCGTCCGCGTTTGTGACGACGGAACTCGGGCTCGACTCGCTGCCGGCGGCCGGGATGGTGAGCACCGTGCCAACATCCAACGCCTCCTTAGGCACCGCCTTGCCGCAGTAGAAATCCCACACGTCGCCGCTATACGGGACGCCCACGGCCATCGCCTTGGCGGAGTCTATGGCGCTGCCGCCGCCTATGGCGAGCAGGAATTTTATGCCGTGCTTGCGGCAGAGCTCTATACCCTCTTTCACGAGGTCGAGGCGCGGGTTGGGTTTTGCGCCGCCGAGCTCCACAAACTCCACGCCGGCCTTTTTGAGGGAGGCAGTCACCCTGTCGTAAAGCCCGCTCTTTTTGACGCTGCCGCTACCGTAGTGCAGTAGCACTTTCTTTGCGAAAGCGGCGGTCTCCTCACCTACCGAGGATTCGGTACCGCGGCCGAAAATGATCTTTGTCTTGTTTTGAAATACGAAATTTTCCATGCTTATCTCCTATGCTTTTGTATGGTATTATTAGGTTATAAATCATATTCGAGATTCTTAACCGTAATTTTTGAAGCGTTATAGTAATATAATATATAGTTACGCCAAAATCAACACCGTATAAAAATGACTTGATTTTTATCCCCTTTTTAATCATAGAATGTCAAATCAAGCAAGGAGGCGTTGTTGTAAAGTTTTTAGTAAACTTTGCGTCCTCGCCATGATTTATATTATAATGTATGTTTGTTAATTATGGCCCTCCATACCCAATAAGGTTTGGTACGGGCGTATATTACCATAACCGAATTGGACGGAATTACAGGCAAGATGGCGAGGAAACGGACAGTAAAGGCTACGGAGAAGGCAGAAAGCGGCAAAGACGGCGGTGTTTCGGGCGAAACGCCGCCGGAACCCGTTGTTGTTCAGGGGATTTGGGGGGTGGTTTACCTCGCTACTGGTGTGTTGCTTTTGCTTGCCATGTTCTGCTACTCGCCCAAACAGCACGACGGCGGGGCGGAGACGCACCTGCTCGGGCCGTATTTCGGCACGGCGTTGGCTCTTGGGATGTTTTACCTCTTCGGGCGGTTGGCGGCCGTCGCGTTTTCCGTGGGGGTGGGGTACATCGGTTTGGCGAAACTTACCAACAAGCCCATGCCCGTCAAACTGCTTCTTTGGTGCGCTATCCTCGCGGTTGAATTGTGCGTGTTGCTCGCCATCGGGCAAATGCCGCAACTTAACGCCGTAGGGCTTTGGGGCGAAAATGGCGTGATGAACGTCTTGGGCGTCAATATGGCGGGAATGATTATCGTCAACTACCTGCTCGTGCCGCTCTTTCGCGGGCGGACTTTCGGGCCGTACTTTATCGTACTGATAGTTATAGCCATAACGGTGATGGTCGGGTTGCGGGTGAAGCCGCAGAGCGTAGCGGAGTTTTTTTCAAAGTGCTTCAAGGCTGTCGCGGAGTGGATAAAGACGGCGATTGCGGACATCAAAACCGCCATAGAGAAATCGCCGGACATACGCTCGGAGAAGCCGCGCCCGGAAAAGGACGAGGAACCGTCCAACGAGGACGACGCGGTCAAAGAGAAGGCGTCTAAGAGATCGAAAAAGGACGTTGATACGACGGAACAAAACGCCGCGTCGGACGAACAGGCCGCATCATCGGATACGTCGACACAAGAGAAGGACGACGCGGCGCAACCCGATAAGGCCGGTGAGAGCGATAATGTTAACGCCGACGCCGTTAACGCGAATAATACGGAGGAGAAACCGCCCGAAGTATTGACCCCGGAGGAGGAGGCCAAAAGGCGTCTTGACGAGGAACTCAATGAGTTTAGGAAGAGGAAGCACGATACGATAAAGATACTTACCGTTGAGACGCTCGAAGTTGAGCCGACGGTCGACGACGAGGACGACGTAATTCCCGTCATTCCGATTACCAATAAGAAAAGGGATTTAATAGTAGACGCCGATCCCGACGACGACGATTTGACTGCGGTAGAAAATATTGATACCGGCGATAACGACGGCGATACCGATAGCGGTAGCGACGCCGGTAGCGGCGACGGGTTTAAAGTCAACGAGATTAAGGAGCCGGCCAAGCCTTACGTAATTCCGTCTCCCGACATTATTCCCGACCCGCCTCCGCTGACCGACAGCATAGACAAGGAGACCATTCACCGCAACTCCGCCATTTTGGAGAAGACGCTGATGAATTTCGGCGTGGAGGGCAAGGTGGTTTGCGTGAGCCCCGGCCCAGTAGTAACGCGCTACGAGATAGAGCTTGCGCCCGGGGTCAAGGTGAGCAAGGTGGTGAATCTGCACGACGACATATCTATGGCCGTGAGCGGGCAGAAGATACGCATACAAGCCCCCATTCCCGGCAAGTCGGCCATTGGGATAGAACTGCCCAACCCCACGCGGCAGACGGTTTTTTTCAAGCACGTGCTTCAGTCGGACGCGTTCAAAAAGAGCACCGCCGACATACCGGTAGTCATTGGGACGAACATCTCCGGCGCGGCGTACGTAACCGACATCGCGAAAATGCCGCACGTACTTATAGCGGGGCAGACGGGAGCCGGTAAGAGCGTATGTATCAACTCGCTTGTTTGCAGTATGCTTATGACAAAGAAGCCGGAAGAGTTGCGGCTTATCATGATCGACCCCAAAAAGGTGGAACTCGCCTGCTACGCCGACATTCCGCACCTGCTGGCGCCGGTCGTCACGGAACCGAAGGAGGCGGTCAAGGCGTTGCAGTGGGGCGTTCAGGAGATGGAG
>LIUJ01000156.1:13702-15118 GCA_001462255.1 Fibrobacteria bacterium GUT77
CTCGCCGACCTGATGATGACGGCCAGCAAGGACGTGGAGAGCCAGATACAGCGCATAGCGCAGTTGGCGCGGGCGGTGGGCATTCACCTGATTGTGGCTACACAACGTCCGTCGGTAGACATCATAACGGGAAAGATCAAGGCGAATCTCGCCTCCCGCATAGCCTTTAGGACCATACAGTCGGTAGACTCCAAAACGATTTTGGGATACGTCGGCGCGGAAAAATTGTTGGGAATGGGCGATATGCTGTTTTTGCGAAACGGCGCGACGGACATAGAGCGCTTCCACGGCTCGTTCATATCGGAGGAGGACGTGGAGAAGATAACCGCCGACATCAGGGCGCAACAGGTAAGCGTGGACAAAATAGAGAATTTCGGGGACATTATCGGGGACGACGAAAATACGGAGGAGGACGACGACGGCGGGGAAGACGACGGTAAGCGCGACAAATTATTCGCCGAGGCCGCGCAGGTGGTAGTGTCTATAGGCCAAGGTTCTACGTCGCTGTTGCAACGCCGTATGAACATAGGCTTTGCGAGGGCCGGCAGAATAATGGATCAGTTGGAACGCGCCGGGGTAGTGGGCCCGTCC
Source organism: Fibrobacteria bacterium GUT77 (assembly GCA_001462255.1). Taxonomy (GTDB): domain Bacteria; phylum Fibrobacterota; class Chitinivibrionia; order Chitinivibrionales; family Chitinispirillaceae; genus GUT77. The sequence continues at coordinate 14,294 of LIUJ01000156.1, forward strand.
AAAGGGAGTAAGGTTAGGGAGGTATTGATGAGGTCGGAGGATTTGGCTGATATCATTTGATTAACTCTTCATAAATTATTATAGTGAAAGAGTAAGGATAAATTGTGTCTGTCAACCTATTTAAAATACACGGGATTGCTTCGCTACGCTCGCAATGACGGTCATTGTCTTCGGCGCGATAAACACGGTGGCTTCGCCGCGATAAACAATCCAGTATTTTACTATTATTACAGAAAGGATTTTTTATTTATGAGAATTATCACTGCAATACTGATGCTTGCGATAACCGCGCTCGCGATTCCCGTCGACACGTCTGCGCAATCCAAAGAGCCGCCCGCCATGGCCGCGCTCCGCAAGAACTACAGCGGCAACAACGCCGTTACCGCTACGTTTGACCTGTCCATATATTGGAACGTTCGCGAAAAGGAGGAGAAGAAGAGCGGCGAGCTGCTTATCGCCCCCGGAAACAAGTTTAAGGTTACGCTGGGCAAAGAGGTTTTTGTCAGCGACGGCAAGACCTTTTGGCGATACAGCGAGAAAAATTCGCAAGTCGTCATACATAATTTCTCCGACATTGACGCGTCGACCGTCCCGTCGAAATTTTTATTGTCGTTCCTGTCAAACCGAGCGTTCGCGGAAAAACAGAGGAACGGATCTGCCGTAGAGCTTTTTTGGAGCGACGGCGGCAAGGGAACATCGTCGTCCGGCTCCGGCGTTGACGATAATTATACGTCGATAACGGCGGTAGTCGATGAGAAAGCCGGGGTCATCAAAACGTTAAAGCTGACGGATAAGAATGAAAATATCCACACGTACGCGTTTAAG
>LIUJ01000157.1 GCA_001462255.1 Fibrobacteria bacterium GUT77
TCTAATAAATTAGACCACTTCACAGTGTAACTAAAATAAGTATGAGCGCTTTTTTTAATTGTATCGGTTTGACGTCTGTCACAATGCCCAATAGCGTGACTACCATTGATATGGGCGCTTTTTTTGAATGTACCGGCTTGACATCTATCACAATACCCGATAGCGTGACTGAAATAGGTACGAGTACGTTTAGCCAATGCACCGGTCTAACGTCCATCACCCTCCCTAAACATCTGTATTCTATCGGAACGTGGGCATTCGGCGGTTGTACCGCCCTGACGTCCGTCACAATACCAAGCGGTGTGACTAAAATCGAAGAGATTGCCTTTAAAGGTTGTACCGGTCTAACATCAATAACCATCCAAAATCCGGTCCCACCGTTTCTTGAATACGGTGTATTTAAGAATGTAAATACAAAACTCATCCGCCTGATTGTTCCGAAAGGTAGCGTCAACGCCTATCGCTCCGACAGCGTGTGGAATGAATTTCAAATAGTGGAGGATACCGTCAACTATAGTACCGAACGCGATGTGTTGTTCAATAAGGGCAAAACTGAACTGATACGATATCCGGAAGGCAAAAGCGGCTTATACAAGATCCCGAACAGCGTAACTTTTATTGGAAATCGGGCATTTGTCGGTTGCGTCGGTCTAAAAAACGTTACGATACCGAATAGTGTGACTACAATCGGGGAATATGCGTTTTACGGTTGTACCGGTCTAAGATCACTGACCGTTAAGAATCCGATACCGCCGCAAATTCCACGATCGGCATTCGAAGAGGTAGATACGTCACGACTACCGGTTGGTGATGTGGGTGTAAAATCCGTTAACCTATTTGTCCCGAAAGGTAGCATTGACGCCTACCGTTCCGCTGGCGTGTGGAACGATTTTGAAAGCATCGAAGAAATACCTGATACTGGCGTATGGATCGCGTTGGGTATCCTATCGGCATTGGTGTTGTTCGTTGCGGTATTTGTTGTAGTCAAGAAATCGAAATAATTCGTTAATATCTTGAAAACATATATCGAACGATGAGATATAACTTTTTTTCTAAAAAATGCTTTTTTGACCCACCCGATATATTATATGTATTATATAGTATCATAAAAAGACGCATTGTGCCTAGAGAGAGGAAGTTATACCCGCCGACGCCAAGACCTTAAACGCCGCCCCACCTGACGCCTCCGTACTCGGTGAGGCTTGTTGTTTGTAGATAACCCACTTAACATCGGTTAAACACATTGGCGGATGGGAGGGCGGCGACTACGGCGAATCAAAGCCTATACGCGTGGTGCAACCCTCCGGCGGCATGTCCGGCGGACAGCCTTACGGCATACACTTCCCATCGAAACGCGGCGCGGAGACGGTCTTGGCTTATGTCGACGGGAACCCCGACAAATCGCTCGGTTTGGGCTACGTCCCAAACGCCGCGGCGCCGTCCGTAACACGTCATGTCCTTGTCCGCGTAATTTGTCGTCGTCCGCCCCGTATAGTAGCATATAGCGCGACGGCATGAGGTTGGGATCGTTGTCTTTTTCGTCTTCTTTTTTAGCGTCGTCCGTCTCATTGACGTAGCGTTTGGCCAGTTTAGTGAGCCTCCAATAGTCGACATGGTACATCAAAAACGGGCGATTCTGTCAAAAACAGCCCCTTTTTTCTACCCGACATTGGCCTCCGGTACCACAAAAACACGGGCGTTGGATAGCTCGTCCAGATCCCACTTATAAAGCAGTTCGCCGTTGGAGACTACGTAGGAGGTTGGTTCGGATATCAATGCGATGGAAGTTATGTTTTGGACTTGATCGAGTACCACGAGATCGTTCATATCAAGAAAATCGCGGTGTTCTTTATCGACGGGGATGATTGGAATTGCGATGAAATACGGGTCTTTGGGCATATCCGGCGCAATAAAATCGGCCACGTACCATTGACGTCCGGTGAAAAACTCTGGTACGCAAGCGTTATATGTATACATTTGGGGGTAAAGATCTCCCTCCTTTGGGATGTGATTTTGTGGTTACATTAATTATGAGGCAACAGGGGGGTGGCTCGCAAATCCTTTCGGTTACTTTTTTTATGAGGCAATTCGTTGATTTTGATTTTAAATAAATTAACGCCAATCTCCCGATTTTTATATTATATTATGTATTATGTTCATAAACAATAATAACCATAACGGCAACGACTACCGTTCCGACCCGACCATGCGCGAGGTTTACGAGCGCACCGACATCTTACGCAAACCCATTTGCGGCATCGTCTCCGGTTACCACGACCTGCCCTACATTATGGCCGCGCCCGAACCCGGTAGCGGCGGTACGACCGAGGTCTCCGGCAGGATATGCGTATCCCCCAAGTTCATTATCTCCGCCGAGACCCTATTCGACACCTTCGGCGACGTCTTTGATCCCGACACATTCGACAGTGGCATCGAGGGGCGCCTATTCTCCTTTTTATGCGCCGGCCCAGGTCAGAGCAACGTTAAAGTGGAGAGCAAGCACTTCTCCCTAAAACATATAGACGAACCGCCGCGCGAGTATTTGGAGCGCATGGAAGATGCCCTGATGTGTCGTGAAGACACGCGGACCGGCCTAATCTTCAGCCCGAATTTGCGGTACTACCCGGTGTCGATAGACAAATTCATCACCGAGATTGTAGACAGGGAGTTTAGAGTTTGATTGCTGGTTTATATGCAGGTAAAACGTCGGATAAAAACGAATGTTTGAATTAGACAACGCATTATAACCCGATTGTAGGGGCGACTGTCCTTGGTCGCCCGTCTTAGAATCTATGAACGGCGCGGGCGACCGATGACGCCACTACGGAGGGGGTTATGTTGTCGAAAACAATTGTCGGATTTAACGGTATTGATAGAAGAAGGGGAGGGCGTTGCCATGGGTTACACGGGTTCGTTTGAGGATAGGTTACAAAGGATTAAGTCGTCGGACATATCCGACGACTGTGAGACGGAGGTAAGCGACTCAGCGCCGCCGGTCAGGCGCGCGGCGGACAGGGGACAGAAACGTGAGCTCAGCGACAAGGCCGCCAACCTGATCGCTACTACCCTCAAAGATTTTTTGCGTTGATCTCGATTGGGATTTTAGGGGTACGGCCGCCGCCGTATCCCTTATAGCCAACGTAGTATCAATATATTTTATCTCCGCGACCCCAATCAAACTGTCGACGTACGCGTTTACCTTGTCCGCTTTTTTCCGTTCCGCCAGCGTCGCCCTTATTCCGGCTTCCGCCTCCGTGTAGTCTAATTGTCGCGGCGCCTTCTCATCCGTCTTTTTTATTATGTGGATGCCCGTGCCGCTCGGTATCGGGTCGCTTATTTCGCCTTTTTTCATGGAAAATATCTTGTGTTCCAGGTCGGGAACCAAGTCGCCGCTCTTGAACCAGCCTATGTCGCCGCCGGTTGCGGGTGAGTATTCCTTTATAAGCGCGTCGAAATCCGCTCCGCCGCGCGCTCTCGCCAACGCGATGTTGGCCGTTTCCACCGCCGCGCGAACCTGCGAATCGGTGGCGGTTTGCTCAAGTTCAAAGACGATGTGGCTTGCCCGCGCCCGTTCGGACTCCCGGTAGTGCTCCTTGTCGGCGTCGTAGTGTGCCCGGCACTCCGCGTCGCTCGGCGGTTCCGCGCCGGCGCCCACGGCGTTTAGAAGCGAGTCTAAAAGAAATTCCTCCTCTATTCCTATGCGCATGGATTCCTCGCTCTCGCCCATGGCCGCGAGTTGCGACAAAAAGGCCTCGCGGTCAGGGAACTGCGCTATAAAGCGGTCAACCGCCCTATTGATACGCGCTGAGTCCACCCGCCAATCCATCCGCTTGATTTCCGCGAGCAAAAGCATGTTTGCCGTAAGCTGCCGAGCCGCCGCCCGCCTGACGTTGGCGCCGCCGTCCCCCTCAAAGAGGTCGCCCGGAGAGAGGGCGACGCGCTGCCGCCGGAAAAACTCCGTCGCCTCGTCAACCTCCGAGACGGTGATTGGTTGACCGTTGACGGTGAGGGCGACTGGGTCGGAGGCCCCTTTTGGGGCGCAGAAAACGAATAAAGTCGCTGACGCGATTGCAATCGCTACGGCCAATAACGTAAATACCCGTACCCATACCTCGGATTTGTTTTTGTTCATTGATTGTTCCGAACGGTTATCATGCGTTTTTAAAATCGGTACAAACTATGGCGTCGCCGTCTATTTCCGCCCATTTGCACCGGGTTTGAATTTTACCGTTGATGTCTTTCAGGTATTCCAGTTTGTACGATTTGCAGATTACCGCCGAATTTTTCAACAGCAATGACTGATCGTCGGCAATTTTCAAGAAGTCGCACTTCTTGCGTCCGGAACCGGACTTTCCTTTACCGCCTCCGCGAATCAACATTTTTATCCTCCCTTGTTATATGTGGGTAAAATGTCGTCAAAATTTAAAATTCTCCGTTATAAACTGGTCTACCGTCTTCCGCAACACCGGTTTCTGTATCAACTTAGCCCCCTTGGTCTGGATGCTCCGCGCCTCGATGGACGACGGGTTTTTGGTGCAGTAGAATATTTGGATGCCGGGATTCAGCGTCTTAAGGTCGGAGAAGATGTTCACGCCCTTGGCCGGTTCCGACGGTTTGTCCATATCTATCAGCACGTGTTTTATCTGTGGGTTGTTAATGGCTATGTCGATAGCCTCCTCCGGCACGTCCGT
>LIUJ01000158.1 GCA_001462255.1 Fibrobacteria bacterium GUT77
TCCCATCAAACCCGTTGACACCGACACTACAACGGTACAACCGACCGTTCCCACCAAACCCGTTGACATCGATACTACAACGGTACAGCCGACCGTTCCTACCGAACCCGTTGACGCACCGGCAACGCCGCCGTCGCCTATACCTGAAGAATCGTTGAATGAAAAAGGATTGATAAAAGAGACGCCGTCGTCGATTAAGGAAGGCGCCGTTGACACGGCGCCCGCTCGGCCTACGCCGGAACGGTAGAGGCGTTACTTATAAATCAACCGCCCGGAAACCTCATAGAGCGTTTCCCCGTTGGGTCGCAACCTCTCGTTCTGCGCCTCGTCGTACACCGTGAGCCAAAAGATGAACTTCGTTATCCTTCTGTCTGTGGGGAAGGAGATCTTCCCGTTGAAGTTGTTTACGTCCAAAAATTTACTGTGGTGAATACCGGCCGTCTCTTTCGCGTCCAATTGGAATTGCCGATACACGCGATGTTTCTCCGTTATCTTGTTCCCGTCCATCGTAACGGTAGTGTCTATAGGGTGAGAGATCGCGTCTAAAAAGTACGAATATCCGTCTTCCACCGTGATAACGGAATTTCCCGTATTGTCAAGCGCTATCGAATCAAGCGCCAAGCCGTTCTTGTTGTCTATGTTCCCAACGTCGCCTCTCACCTTGTAGACCACGACCCTGTCGACCGTTGGGATATTGTTCACCGGAATGTTGATTGTGTTTTTAAATTTTTTGAAGCGGCTGTTGTAGCGTATGTACTGCGTGCTCGTTATGGTGTGCGGGAGTCTGCCCGGTTCTTGCATTTTTGTGGATACGCGCATGGGAACGGTGAAGTACTGGAGCACGGGAATCACGGCGCTTTCCGGTATTTGGGGCAACGCTCCGGCGTTTCCGCCACCGCCGGCGTTGAGACTGTTCGCGTACGCCTCTATCATATCGACTATTTGCGTTTTTGTAAGCGCGGCAAACTCCGCCGGGAGCGCGTTTCTCATTTGTACCGGCAACGCCTCCGCCCACTCCTCCGGAACGGATGGACTGTTTCTAACGATATCGTCCGGCACGCGAATTTTAAATTCTACGGATTGCGTGTTCGGCCAACGCGCGTCGCCGACGGTTGTTTTACTGGATAACAAGCAACCGTGATTTTCCAAAAGCGCCGAGTCGACCACCGTCGTGTTGCCGTAGAAGTCGCGTATCACTTTGAATGACACCTCCCATTTCAAATAGTCGTCTAAGTCCACGCGCTTGCCGGCGAAAACGGCCGTCAGCGTAATCGTATCGCCGGGAGCGGCGTCCGCGGGCTCCCAAATGTACTTGAGCATACGAAACTCACTCTCGTCTACGCGGTCATACGACGTTGAAAACTGTTCGCAACCGGAGATCGCGAAGATTGTCGTCATTGCGATTATTGATACGATTTTTTTCACTATTGCCAACCTCCGTATTCTGACGTTGATTTTAATCCTATAATCTTTAACAATCCCGCCAATCCCAATCAAAACTCCGCCCTAAGTCCCGCCGCGGCGAGCGGAATCATGGATATTTTTTGTTTTTCCGTGTAATTGTAATTATAGTATGTAAGCTCCGGGCTCTTGTAGAGCGGCCAAAGCAGGTTTTGGAAATCTATGTAGTAAGTCAATATGAATTTGTCATAAATGATCTTTTTATCCACCCGCATGTCAAGTTGAAAGAACGGGTCTTGCCGCGTCGAGTTTCGCTCGCCGTAAACGGGGCGTATGCTCTTCCCGTTCTCGCTCTCAACCGTCGCTACTATGGGCGACGTCGGTTTGCCGCTTACGAAGCGCATTCTTCCGCCAATCTCCCAATTTTTCTTAAGGCGCCAACTGCCGAGCAGTTGCAGGTTATGCGGTTCGTCGCGGCTCGAAAGTATGTACTTTCCGTCTCTGTTGCTCCACGCCTCGCTCCTCGCGAGCGTATAGGATATCCAACCGAAGAATTTTTCGGAGCGGGCATGGCGCAACATCAGTTCCAAACCGTACATCCTTTGCTTGCCGTCGCTGAAGTAGCGTCTCTGCACATCAAGCGTCGAATCGAAATCGGAGGCGCCGTATGAGCGGGCTACGTCCCAAATGCGGTTGAAGTACGTTTGCGCGTCTAAGCTCAAAAGATCGCTTATCCGCCACTCGAATCCGGCTATGTAGTGCGCGGCTTTCGTAGTTGGCAGGTCGGGGTTGCCGAAATCCTCGTGAATGGACTGACCCATCGGCTCCGGGGTTTGAGTGTAGGTGCCGGTCGCCGCCTTCAGCGTGTACTTGTCCGTTAATTGATAGCGCCCGCTGATCCTGAGCGCCGGCTCGCCCGACCAACCGCGACGGCCGTCCTCACCGCCGTAATCCCAAAACGCCGGCAACGCGGAGCCGCCGTAATCAAGCTCCGGGTAGTAATCGTAGCGGATGCCGGGAATGAGCAACAACTTGTCGGTAGGCTTCCACTCAACGTTGACGTAACCGCCCACAAGACCGTACAATTGATCATTAAACGCAGCTCTCATAATCATGTTTTGACCGTTGGTGAATTCCATTTCCATATTCTCGTTTATCAACTCAATGTCCGCGCCGACGTTTACGGTTAAAGCGTCGCTCGCGGTAAACGTCGCCTGATTGCGCAAATGCCCCAAAAGCGGCCTCTCCTCAATATCCGCGAACCCGAAAGCCGACGTGTTCTGCGCCATGTACGTGCCGGAGAGTCTTAGCGTGTTTGTCCATTTGTCGCTTATGCGGCTCGAAAGCCCCGCCGTTAGCGTATGGAATGTAAGCATCATCGTCATCTCGTCGAGTTGCCCGTCAATCTCGCTGGAACCGCGATCCATCGCGGGGAAGAACACGCCTATGCTGTCGCGACTGCCGAGTATCGAAACGGAGAGGCGGTGATCCTTGTTTATGGCCACATCGGCTCTCAACAGGTAGTCCCAATAGAACGGTGCCATTGATATGGACGTGTGCTCCGGATCGGAGACATTAAAATATAGTTTCAAAAGGTCGCCCGCGAAGTACCTTCGCCCCGAGACCATAAACGAAGCTTTTTCATTAATGGGCCCCTCCAAGAAGAGCGCGCCGGTAAGCATGCTTAAATCGGCGTACCCTTGCAACCTGTCGGTCTTGGGTTTGCGCGTATTCATCTCTATCACCCCCGCGACCGCGCCGCCGTAACGCGACGAAAAACCGCCCGGATAAAAGTCCACGCCGTCAAGAGCGTCGGACGGGTAAATGGCGTTTAAGCCGCTCATGTGGTAGAGCAGGGGGACGACCATCCCATCTATGTAGTAACGCGAGGCCCAGCTCGGCGCGCCGCGCACTACAACCTCCGTGCCCCCAAACGACGGACGCGCCACGCCCGGCATTGCCTGAACCACGCGAACCGCGTCGCCGCCGAGCCCCGGCACACGCTTCACCTCCCCCAGGGATATACGGTGGCGGCTCACCTCCTTCTCCTCCGCCTTGCCGTATACTACAAGCTCGTAGCCGGTGTAATCCAAACGCGTAACGTAATACTGCGCCCTCACCTCTTCCGCTTTGGATATGTTCTCCGTAGTGGAATAAGGCTCGTAGTCCGGGGCCTGAACACTGACCTTCACTTGGCCGGAGGGTAGCGAATAAAACCGAAACGCGCCGACTGAATCGGTAGTTACCGAAAGTCGCGAGTCCTCCCACGACTGTCCATCCATCGCCCCAATCTGCTCCATGTACAGGGAAAACGGCACGGTAAGCGAAGTATCGGATAACGTATCCGCAAATTGCAACACAACAAGCGCGTCGGCAACGGGTTTGCGCGTCCCGCGCTCAATAACGGCGCCGCTTAGGTTTACGTAACTCTTCGGCGCGGTAATGACATCCCGCAAACTAAAGCGGTACTCATATTGTAGCATCACGGCGACGGCCTCCCCGCTCAACGCCAACGCCGGTGAAAATTTGAACTTACGGGCGGCCGCAAGCGCACTCGCGTCAAGCGCCGGATGAAGCGGGCGAACGACGGCGGCGCTATCGACCGCGCCGGTCTCACTGACCAAAAGTTCAAGCAAAACGGTGCCCTCTATACCCGACTTTATCAAACTGTCCGGGTACTTGGCCTCAACGAACTGAGTAAGCGCGGGCATCTTTTCCAAGGCGCCTTCGGAGTCGAGGTACTCTATCTCTTCCGTCAGCTCTATGGGGGCGTCGCCGAGATCGACAACCTCTTCGCTCAAATCAACCGCCGCCCCCGATTCCGCGACGCCGACGGAGGCGCTTTGCGACGATACATGACGCGGGGCGAAAACCATCGCTACGGCGGCGATTATGACCATATACCGAATCGTCGCCGCGCTCCGTTTAATGCTTGTGCGCTTGTTCATACCAATTAAACATCCTATAGGCACAAAAATGTCACTTTTTAAACCCGATAACGTATTTTTGAGTTGATTCATATCCGTAATATATATTACGCCCATTTAAAACGCTATGATTTTTATCAAAACCATTCTTTCTCTCCCGCCCGCGGCGGTTTTGGGAAATCGCCGACACGCCGTTCCGCGGCAAGCGGGAGACGACCAATCGCGGCGCGTTGGAAGCGGGCTTATGGGTAACGACCGAAAGTTTTGGCTTTTCTCGCGTAAATTATTTATTTTACTTATATTACCTATTGGCAACAATGCCGCGTAACAACCCTAATCCCGTAGGAGCGCATAATGCAGTATCATCCGCCCAAATCAACGAGTACACGAACGTTAGCGTCTGCCGCAATCGCCGCCGCCGTCTCATTATCGGCCTCAGCCGCTTTCGCCCAGGGGAGCGGGGTGCAGGTTTTGGTCAACAACGTCGGCTACGAGTTGAGCGGACCCAAACGCGCCGTCGTGCAATCGGCCTCCGCCGTCACGGAGAGCGCCGCCTCGCTGGTAAAGGCCGCGGACGGGGCAGTCGTTACGCCAATCACGCTTGGAACCGAAGAGAGCGTTGACGGATGGAGCGGGCGTCGATTCAGAATCGCCGACTTTTCTTCTTTTACAACGGCGGGGGAATACCGCGTTAAGGTGGGCGCGGCCTTATCGCCCCCTTTCACCATCGGCGAGAAGATATTGCAAGCTAAGACCGGAGCGGATCAGATGAGTTTTTTTTATGGGATGAGGTATAAAGGCGACGAAAAAGATTTACCGATATTCGGCAGTAATGATAAACGCAATCTTTACGGCGGATGGTGGGACGCCAACGGCGATCCGGGCAAGCACATATCCCACCTGTCTTACGCCAATTACTACAATCCGCAACAGATACCGCTTGTGGTGTGGGCGCTACTCCACGCGAACGAACTTCAGCCGCAGGTTTTCGGCGACTCCGCGAAAGCGGAGGCGGCGTGGGGCGCCGACTATCTATTGAGGGCGCTCTCGCCCGACGGATATTTTTATATGTCGGTGTTCGACAACTGGGGCAACGGTTATCGGGATACGCCGGCATCGGCGTCGCCCGGAACAAAGGGTGAACGCGAAATTTGCGCTTGGAGCTACGATAACGGCATACGGTCGGGCGATTACCGGTGCGCAATGCGCGAGGGCGGCGGGGTGTCAATAGCCGCGCTCGCCCGCGCGTATAAAGCCGATATACGCGGGGACAGCACGGCGGCGCAGTATTTGGCGGGGGCGGTACGGGCTTACGCCCATCTCAAGGCGAATCCGACTGAATATCAGGACGACGGCAAAGAGAATATTATTGATGATTATTGCGGGCTCTTGGCCGCGAGCGAGTTATACAACGCTACCGGCGAGGACGAGTATCGTAGGGATGCCCAAGCGCGGGCGGATTCGCTTCTTAAACGCCAAGACCAAGGGCAGGGGTGGTTCTATTCGGGCAAGGACGGCAACGGCGCGAACATCCGCCCGTTCTACCACGCCGCCGACGAGGG
>LIUJ01000159.1 GCA_001462255.1 Fibrobacteria bacterium GUT77
CTCGCAATGACGGTCATTGCGAGGCGGTGCATTGAGCGTAGTCGAAATGAGCGTAGCGACGAAGCAATCCCGAAGAATTACAGTCTAATTTAAACCAACAATAATGATATACGTTCTTTAGAGGGTTACAAGCGGGTATTTTGTCCGTTTCGAGTCTTTATCAAGGAATGTTTTCACAGTATCCTCAAGCAACCGCGCCCGTCCCCCCAAACGCGAAACTGTTCGTCGTTCACCGTTTTAATATACTTTGTGGGACGCGTGGAAGTCAATTTTTTTTTAAAATTCGGCGTATCGCGAAATATTATATTACCGGTATGGGCGCGTACGTAACCAAAAAACATTGAATTGGCTTGCGGCGATATTATATTTATACGCGGTACCCATAACCGAACGGGACGGGCGGGGTTTACCCGCTACGGGCGTTTTGTCTCTTAAAAACATAGCATACATATACTACATACATCTATATTATATATCGTATGTATTGTTTATTAGGTAATAAAGGAGGCCAAAGCATGAAAATATCAACCAAAGGCAGGTACGCCCTGCGTATGTTGCTTGATCTGGCGGAGCATAGGGGCGACGGCTTCATATCCCTCAAGGAGATCGCCGAAAGGCAGAACATATCGAAGCTGTATTTGGAGCAGATCGTCTCACTTCTGCACACGTCCAACATTTTGCGCACCAACCGGGGAAAGTTGGGCGGCTATATGCTGGCTAAGGATCCGTCGAGCTGTACGGTGGGGCAGATACTGCGCATTACCGAGGGCAGTTTGGCGCCGGTAGTCTGCCTCGACAACGACGTGAATATGTGCGACCGGATAGGGTTCTGCAAGACGCTTCCGATGTGGACGGGGCTAAATAAGGTCATAAACGAGTACTTATACGGCGTTACGTTGCAGGATATGTTGGAGCAACACCAGTATCAGGGCGCGGATCACTACGTTATTTAGGTTTCTTATTTGGAGCCGACCGTCATACTCGGATTGTAGAGCGTCACCCTGTTTCTTCCGCCCTTTTTTGACGCGTAAAGCGCCTTGTCCGAGCAGTCTATGACCTCTTGTTGCGTGGTTCCGTGGGTAGGGTATGTTACGCAACCTATGCTTATGGTAACGCGCAGTTTGTTTTGGCCGCTCTCTATTACTTTGGCCTCCACGGTTTGTCTTATGCGCTCGGCTATGGCCATGGCGCCTTGTTCGGCCGTTTCGGGGAGCACCACGGCGAACTCTTCGCCGCCGTATCGGGCGGGAAAGTCGTTTGCCCGCACGGAGCTCTTTATGCAACCGGCAATCTCGCGCAACACCAGGTCGCCGACCGGGTGGCCGTAGGTGTCGTTGAAGTTTTTGAAGTGGTCTATATCCGTGAGGAGCATAGAGAGCGGGCGTCCGTGGCGCTTTGCCCTTTCGAACTCGCGCGCCGCTATCTCTTGGAAGGTGCGGTGGTTGTTGAGGCCGGTCAGTCCGTCGGTTGTGGCCAACTTTTCCATCCTCATGTACAGCATAGACCTCGCGAGGGCAACGGAGGCGTTTTCAACCATGATTGTGAGTATTTGCTCAAGTTCGGGGTTGAAAAAACCCGGCGTCGCGCTTTCCGCAGAGAAGAGCCCTACGTATCCGCGTTCGCCGCCGCTGACGGGTATGATTAGGAGCGAGCGGAGGTGCGGGTTTTCCGGTTCCTCGGGGACAAAACGGTAGCTTCTCTTTGCCCGTATGTCGGGGATGTTTACCGAGCAGCCCTTGTTGAACGCGTAGGCGTATATGCCGCCGGAGTTGGTCGCGAACTCCATTCCCTCGGCGAGCTCCGCCGCCGCGCCGCTTATGTGTTGCAACTTGATGGAGTTTCTTTCGCGGTCGTGCAATATCACCATAAGCCGCGAGCAAGACGGGGCGGCCTTAGGCACCATATCCAAAATCGCCTTGAATATCTCCTCCGGTTTGAGCGCCACGGAGAGGTTGTGGCTTAGTTCGTACAAGGCGTTGAAGTTTTTGGCCGCGTGCTCTAAGGAAACGCGCATACGTATGTTCACTATCAGCGCGGCGGCGATGATGGCGAAGCGCCGCATAAGTTCTTTGTCGTGTTCGGTGAAGGCGTTTTTGTTTATGCTGTCTACGGCCAGCACGCCTATGAGTTCCTTGCTGCCTTCGGCCACAATGGGGGCGGCGAGTATGGAGCACACGCCCTCGTTTTTGGTGTAGTAGGGCAGTCCGCCGCCTTGGTAGAGCGAGAGGTCGCCGCTCATAAACAACATATTGTCGCTCGCCGTTTTGCCTATAACGCCGGCGCCCATGGGGATTTGCACGTTGTCTACTACCTGTACGCCGACCTTGGCGTCGTAACAGTTGAGCGCCAAGGTGTTTTTGGCGCCGTCGTATATGAAGGCGCTCGCCGTGAGGCCCTTGAAGTTGTAACGCATGAAGAAGAGCATAGACTTGAGTTGCACGTTCACGCCCTCGCCGCCTACGTTTAAAAGCGCGATGGTGTCGGTGGACGACGCGGAGCCGTCTATCCGCAGGGTACGGGTGCCCGACCCAAGCGGCACGGTGGCGTTTTCGGCGGACGAGCTCTTCTTGGGGGATTCCCTCCGCGCCGCGCCGGAGAGCGCGTTGTCGCGTACCTCCTCAAGCATTGCGTCGAACTCACGCTGTTGCGCCGCGCCGCGCCTCTTGAGCACCCACCACGGAACGATCCCGGCGGCAAACGACAGCGCCCAAAAGCCTACTAATCGGATATATAACGAGACCGGTTCGCCGGTAGGTATTGCCTCACGCTCCTCTATAATAACCTGCCCGGAGTAAAAAAACGCGGAGAAGAGGAACACCGCGCCCCACGCGAAATCGAGCCTGACAAGCGCCGATAAGGCCACGGAGGCGGCGAGAAGCACCGGATAGACGCCCTGCAACCCCTCGTTGGCCGGAAACAACGTTCTCGACAACAACACCATGGAAATCGGCCACAAAAAGAGGTACGCGCCGGCCTTGCGGAGCGGCCTACGCAACGCCCGCCACAACACTACGCTCGCCGCCGCCAGCGGAAACACCATCCCCGTGTACCCAAAAAAGCCGGATCCGTCGTCGCCGGCCCCGTTTATAAAACCGGAAGCGGCCACGGCGGCTATGCCGATTGTAAGTATATAATTAAGGATAGCGAACATTGTCTTCGTCTTTACGGTATCAAAAATTTTAAACCTTCAAACCCGATATAAAAATAAATATACATTACGCCGTTGCGCCATAATTTATTTTAACGATATGAGCGACAAAACCAAAAACATCGGGCGTTTCAAAAGGCTGCTCCTCCGCCTTATAGGGCCTAAGCTGTCGCAGTGGGTCATTCTGCAACTGCTGCGCAAAAGAATAGACGGGAGCCCGGCGGTCCTGCCGGCCGACCTCAACCGTTGCACGGAGATACTCTTCATCCTACCCGCCGACGGGATCGACATGATCTTCCAAATGGAGGCCCTCTTTTCCATTGTCGGCAGGTACAAAAACTCCAACCTAACCTTTATATGCCCGTCCGCCCACACCTCGTTCGTAAACACCTTCAAAAACGCGCGCGTGATGAAATTCAACCCGGCGGAATTCGCGCTTTACGGCGCCGAGTTCAACAGGCTCGTCGCGGAGCTAACGGTCAAATCTTTCGATATATGCGTTATGCTTGAGCGGCGTTACACGCTCGCCCACCTCTATTTGGCGGGTTTGAGCCGCGCCCACCTGCGCGTAGGCTGGGACTCCGGGAACAGTTACCCGTTCCTAAACATACGCTTGGTAGCCTCGGAGCGGGAGGGCGTGTCGGTGTGGGAGCGCAACTTGGAGGCGGCAAAGATATTAGAGGCCGACATAGAGTCGCGTCCGCGCTGGGGCGTCCAAAAATCCGCCGCCGAGGAGGTAGCGCAACTTTTAAGCGAAAACAAGCTCAAAAAAGACCCCGCGCTCATCTGCATAGACCTAATAAGTTTAGAGAACAATTGCGGTAAGGAGTGGTGCGCCGATATGATGAAGACGCTAAAAGGCTCCTACGGGCTGGGCCGGTTTTACGTATACGGCGGAACGGAAGAAGACAATCAACCCCCAAAAGAGGCCCCGTTTCCAATCATGCCGCCGATGTCGATCCCCAAGACCGCCGCCCTAATATCATATACCGACGTAGTAATAGCGGGATTCGGCCGCATATTCGGCTTATCCCAAATATCCTCAAAGAGCAAGATGGTGCCGGTGCTCTCAAAAGACCAGCACGTTGCGTATTGCAAGAAAAACGAGAGAATAATGCCGGTGGTCTTTTCGGACAAACCGGGGCCGGAGGATATTAAGGCTCTCGTTAGGAACATTAAGGAGATATTGAGCCGCGCTATCCCGCCATCTTCCCCTTAAGTTTGTAAACGTAGGCGATAATCTGCGCCACCGCCTCAAAAAACTCTCCGGGTATGGGTTCTCCCACCTCCACCATGTCGTACATAGCCCGCGCCAACGGCTTGTCCTCATAAAGCGGTACGTCGTTCTCTTCCGCTATCTTCTTTATCCTAAGCGCCACCAGATCCTTGCCTTTGGCCACCACGAGCGGGGCGTCGTTCTTTTCGGGATCGTATAAGAGCGCTATCGCCAAGTGCGTCGGGTTCGTCACCACCACCGACGCCTGCGGAACCTGATCCATCATCTTGCGCCGCGCCATCTCCCTCTGCAACGCTCGGATACGCGCCTTCACCTGCGGGTCTCCCTCCATCTGCTTGTGCTCTTCTTTTATCTCCTGGTGCGACATCTTCAACTTCTTCTCATGCTCGTAGCGCTGGTACCCGTAATCGGCTAAGGCAATTACGAGCATAACGAGGGAGGTACGCAAAAATATGTCGTAGGCGGAGGTCAACACAAACTGCCATATCATCATTACGGAGACGTCGGCAAGGGTAATGAGTACCTCGTACTCGTCCCTTATGGTGGCGTAGGCGATGTAGCCTATAAGACAAATCTTGAGGATGTTTTTGATTGTTTCAACAACGGTGCGCATGGAAAATATCCGCTGGAAGCCGCTTATGGGATTGAGCTTTTCAAGCTTGGGCATCATGGGCTCAAACGTAAAGAGCAACCCTATCTGCACCACGTTGGCCAACACCCCCGCGCACAAGATGGCGCCTACAAACGGCAAAATAATCTTCATGAGAACGACCAATGCCCCCTGAGACAACTCTATGAGACGCTGCATACTCATATCGGGAACGGAGCAGAGGGCGAAGTAATCGCGGATGTGAGCGTCAAACTCCCGCATCATCCACGG
>LIUJ01000160.1:0-150 GCA_001462255.1 Fibrobacteria bacterium GUT77
CGGCGGCGCGAAGGGTTGTTGTTGCGGCGGTTGATATGCCGGGAACGCCCCAGTGCCGGGTTGCTGTAGGAAGCCTTGTTGCGGCGCGAAAGGTTGTTGCGCCGGAGGCGGCGGCGCGCCCCACGATTGTTGCGCCGCCGGCGCGAAAGG
>LIUJ01000160.1:317-8293 GCA_001462255.1 Fibrobacteria bacterium GUT77
TTGTTGCGCCGCCGGCGCGAAAGGTTGTTGTGCCGGTGGCGGCGGCGTGCTCCACGGTTGTTGCGCCGCCGGCGCGAAAGGTTGTTGTGCCGGAGGCGGCGGCGCACCCCACGGTTGTTGCGCCGGATACCCCGGCGCGGCCGGTGTCGGCGCGGGAGGGGGAGGCGCCGCCGCTTCGCCGCCGCGCGCGCCCGGAGCCGAACGCGAATATTTTTT
This sequence comes from Fibrobacteria bacterium GUT77, assembly GCA_001462255.1. Classification (GTDB taxonomy): domain Bacteria; phylum Fibrobacterota; class Chitinivibrionia; order Chitinivibrionales; family Chitinispirillaceae; genus GUT77. The sequence goes on from LIUJ01000160.1 coordinate 534, forward strand.
GTTCAGATAGTCTATGACAATCTTGCCGATTTGCTTAAGCGTGTCAAAAACACCCACGCCTTTGTAGGCAATACCTTCGCCCCAGGGCAGATTGTACTTGTTGATGAGCCGGTTGAGTTCGTCGATGGGCAGAGCGTTCGGTAAGTCGCGCTTGTTGTATTGCAGGATGATGGGTACCGACTCCCTTTGGTAGCCGTATTCCGCCAAGTTGTCCTCAAGGTTTTGGAAGCTCTCCAAATTTTCCTGAACCTTGTCGGCGCCGCTGTCGGCCACAAAGACCACGCCGTCTACCCCGCGTAGCACGAGCTTCCGCGTGGCGTTGTAGTAGACCTGCCCCGGAACGGTATACAGCTGGAACTTGGTCGCGAACCCCTTGATCTTCCCAAGGTCTAAAGGCAGGAAGTCGAAGAATAGGGTGCGATCGGTCTCAGTAGCCAGCGACACCATGTCGCTCTTGTGCTCCTGAGGCGTTTTTTTGTGGATCACCTGAAGATTGGTGGTCTTTCCGCTCAAACCCGGACCGTAATAAACGATTTTGACGCTTATTTGCCGGGTTGCATAATTGATTGACGCCATGAAGCCGCCCTTTTTGTTATTTAATACCTTGACGTTTTTTTGATGACACCATCCGATATATATGCGGGATGGCGCCTCCGTATATTGTAATAATAATAAATGCGCACGCATAATGCAAGCGCGCGACCGAAATTTCGGTGACAACGGTTAACGCGCCGAAATCCGCCCGTAAATATCCGCCCGTCCGTATAAATCCCTATCCGTTAGAAATCCGGCTTTTTTGAGTTCCTTCGGATCGTCGCCTTGCCCCCCGATTACGGCCTTATACAAGAGCGACGCCCCCCGCACGGCGTCCGATTCCGATGTTTCTTTCAGTCGCCGTTGCTCAACGACATCGCGGTCATACGTCCCCGCGTCCAACTTGGGTAGCAGAAATATTCGAAAAAAGACGAAAAAAGCGACAAACACCGCCGCCACGGCCGCCGCCGCCAACGAATTGAGAAACGTAGCCCTAAGTACCGACGCGACCTCCGCCTCCTTGCGAGCAAGCGCCGCCTTAATGGATTCCGAGTAATGTTGTTGCATAGCCGTTATGCGCTGAGCTTGCAACAAAAAATTTATAGACTCATAGACCTTATACTCGCAAAGACAGCACGATTTTTTGATACTCTTGACGGTACGGCTTCCGTCAAGCAAACCGAATATGTATTCCTCCGGCGCGGTCGCGATGTCGATTTCGCTAGGGGGAATCTCGCTACCGGCCGAGTTGGGGGCCTGGGCGAAGACCATATCCTCGGTTATGTAATCTCGCATACGCGCCCACTCGTCGACGCGGCGCATACCTTCCATTATGATGTTCTCGGCGGATATGGTGACGACCCCGCAGGCAATGGCGGACACGCTACCGACCGAGTTGAACTTGTAGGTACCCTCATTCCAGGTCAAAAGGCTACAACAGATATCCTCAACGAACGATCCGGCAAAACCCTTGAGTTCCGACGCTGTCAAAAGATTGCGCTCAATAAGAGCGGCCGACAACGCGCTAAGGTCGCCGGTGTGGGCGTTGAAAATCGGGCTCAGTTGCTCCGGCGTTTTGCGCTTTATATCAATCAAGTAATTGAACAGTTTACCGGTAAGACTGTCGTCGCCGTCTTCCCCGCCGACGATGGCCCCCTCCTTAAAAACAATCAAAGCCTCGCGTCTTCCGCTTTCGAGATCGAGGCGACCGGTAATCCTCTGTTGCGTCAGAAGATTGAAAACATCGGCGAGAATAAATTCTTTCAACGTTCCGTTTAAAACCATTTTTCACCTATCCTTATTTGGCCTTAATTGACATTTTTGCCCTATTTTTCATAGTAGCCGCAAGCACAAAGCATTGCTTGAAAAACGCTAAAACATTGTACGACAACAACACCGGTACGCAGTAAATCGGGTCTATGACGGCGACGCTCGGATAGTAGGTGTGAAACGTGATTGCGCAATAACAGGCGGCAAAGACAGCGCTCGTTATAAGTATCGTTACCGCCGGCTTGAAAAGCGTTTCCCCTTTGTAAAGCGCCCCCGCACCGGGGATTGCTATTCCCAAGAAAAATCTGGTGAAATCTTTTCGCAATATCGCCTTATCCTGACAGACCCGCTGGAGGTTGTACATAGTCGCGGCGTCGTTGTGCGAATCTATGCTCTTCTTGTAGCAAACGCTGCATATCGTCCCTTTGCGACACCTCCTGCAGAGCAATCGCCCGCAGATACGGCAGGTAAAATATTTTTTGGCCTTTGATTCTTGTTTCCACACCGTGGAGTAGAGGCATATAAACACCAGCATCAAAACGGCGGAGGCGCCGAAAGCGACCAAAGGGTTGAGGCCGAAGTAAGTTTTGCCGTTGTTTAATTGCAACAACTCGAGCGGGTCGGCTATGAATATGCGGCTCCAAAAATAGAGCGGGGTGAGCGTAGGTTGTATGATCCGGCGTAGCGGCGGAACGTCGTCCTGAAAGTAACGGGCATTGGCGCGCATGTGCCCGCCCACCAGTCCGGCGTCTATATTGGCCGCTTCGCTTATCATGTCCGGCGCGGTAAAACCCCCGTCGTCCGCGTAGGCTTGAGCCAAGTTGAACTTAGCCTCCGCCGACCTCGGATTGTTTTTTAACACGGCGCCGTAGTATTGCTTCATACCGTCGATATCATCGGTCAAAAAGGCGTGATTACCTGCGTACAGTAGGGCCAACGGGTCGTCCGGAGCAAGGTACAGCGCTTTGTCTATAGCGTCGGATTTTGCCCCGTAGTTCTCGCTCTTGGTAACGCATACGGCAAGCGTAAGTTCTGCGGCGCGGTTGTCCGGTCTTTTGGACAGGTTTGTTCTCGCAAGGTCGTATAGACCCTTTGAGTAACCCTCGCGTATCGAGCGATCAAGCAATACGGCGGGGGAGTCCCGGCGTATGTTGCGGCTCAAAAAACCGTCTACAAGGAAGTTGAGCGGGCTTACGGTCAGAATCGCGCATGCGAATAAGAGCAACTTCTTTTCCTTCGCGTTCATAAATCTGCAAGTTAAGAAAGCGATTATCCAAAGCGCGGGCACAACGGCGGCAATAAGCGTCGCGAGGACTATAACGACACTCGCGGTCGTGCGGGCGCGCGGAGAGGCCCCGCCTAAAAGCGTGTCCGCTATAGGGTGTACGCCTTGCGGCAGATACTTGACCGTGAAGACGGCAAAAATCGCGCACGCGAAGATAAAGATCGTCGCGGCCAAAAAACGATATGTCCAACAGAGAAACGTAACTTGCGCGCGCCATGAGGTTGTGAGGAGGTTAGACGCCTCCGCGATAAAATCCGGGATGGCGGCGATCATATTGTCGATTTTGTCCGGAAAGCCGATAGTCCCCTTTTTGTAGAGCCACCAGCACTGATTTTTATCGAAGCGTCTCGACGCCGCGTAGCAGTATTCCGCCGCGGTCGGATCGGATTTCGTCAGTTTGTTTCCAAAGATGAGCAATTGTTGAGAGAGTAGGGGAGCGGACGAACCGCCCACGGCGAGTATGTACGCCTCAATCGCGTCAAAGCATTCGTCCGCGAATCCGGTGTGTCCGCCGCGTATGAATTCCAACGCAAGTAGCCACAAAGTCCCGGGCGCGGTTACCGCCGCTTGCGCCGCTTGCACGGCTTCCCCGAAAAAACGATCGCGTAAATCGCCATCGCTCGCGACCCCGCTGATGTAACGGTACCACGGGCTTCCGCCCTTACGCGCGGCGTCAAGACGCTTCCTAAAGTCTCCGTCTCCGTTGTTTTCCAACCATTGTTCAAGAACGGGAAGCGCTTCCGTCGACAATTCCAATCTTTCCAAAAACTCATCGCGTTGGACAAGCGCGTCCTCAATTTCAACTGACAAAAACTGTGATGCTCTTACCGCCGTAGGCGCGACGCACACAAGCGCCGCTACGGCCGCAAGCCATCCGAAAACGCGAGTTCCTCGGATCACGTCATTTCCCGATTTTGTTCACCAAAATATTCAAGCGAGACTTTTGGTTGGACGCCTTATTTTTGTGGATTAGCCCTGTCTTAACGCTTTTGTCCAAAACGGAGACCGCCGTCCTAAGCGCACTCTGCGCCCCTTCCGGCGTTGTAGCCTCAACCACGCGGCGGATAGCCGTCTTAACGCGGGATTTGTTGGCGTGATTGACGATGTGGGATTTCTTACTGGTGCGGACACGCTTTTCCACGGATTTGTGCCGTTGCATATTACATACTCTCCTTATGGTTTTTTAAAAGTTCAAGAGACAGCGGTATCAACGTAGCGTTAATACACACTGTATAAATATATACGATTTACCGACGATAAACAACACGCGGTAGAAAATAATACATTGCGCGGTAAAAGTCAAACTCAACCGGTTGAGGTATTTCTCTGCCTCTTATTACGTTCAACCGCGTCGTAACCCAACCCACCCCAAAGCGATATGGCCCGCGACGCGCAGTTATTCAGGCAGTTTCCGCAACCTATGCACCTATCCTTATTGATAACGTGGCGTTGTCCCGGCGTTCCGGTGATGACGTTCTTCATTGGGCAGACCTCGGCGCACTTGCCGCAACCGACGCACTTGGTATCAATGTTTGCCTTGGGACGCCCCTTAACGAGGTCCATGTAGCACTTGGCGGGACACTTCGCGTGCGCGATGATGAATATTTCTTCCGTGGAGTAGTCAAGCACCGGTAAGTTATTTTCGATGGCTATCGCTCCGGACAGCGTTGCTTTCGCGCATACAGTGCAGGCCGTGCAACCCACGGTGCAGTAGCGTCGAACGAGCCTGCCCTTGTCGTGGTTTGAGCAAGCCAAGTAAACCTTGTGTACGCTGGGTATGAGCGAGATTACCTTGCGCGGGCAGGCCGCAACGCACTTCCCGCAACCGCAACACTTTTCGTGGTTGACTACCGCCAGCCCGTTTTGGTTTACGGTTATGGCGTCAAAAAGACAAGCCTTAACGCAACTGCCCAATCCCAAACATCCGTCGGGGCAAACCTTTGACCCGTTGCCCGTGAGAGTGGCGGCGTGGCAGTCCCGTATTCCATTGTATATGGAACGGTCCATGGCTTCCCGTTTTCCACCCCGGCAATGCACGACGGCTTTCATGGGATCAGCCGCTATCGCCGAGACGCCTAAAATGTCCCCGATATTGACGGCTACCTTCTCACCGCCCGGAATACACCCGCCCGGTTGCGCCCGCCCCTCCACCACAGCCTTGGCAAACGCGGCGCATCCCGGAAGCCCGCAAGCCCCGCAGTTGGCGTTGGGCAGTATCTCCTGCACACGCGAAATGTTGGGATCAATGAAGACCTTAAGAGTTTTTGAGGCAATGGCAAGCCCCACCCCAAAAAAGAGGCCCACGCCGCCAACAACCATTATAGGCAAAAATATGTCCATAGCGCCCCAATCCTTAATTTATAATCAATATCGGTTGACAACAATCAATATGTCACTTAAAGAACGAAAGTCCGGAAAACCCCAAAAAGGCCAAAGCCATAAGCCCCGCCGAGATGAACGCGATTGGTAGCCCGTCGAGCGATTTCGGTATATCGGCCAACTCAAGCCGTTCCCGCAAACCCGCCATCAACACTAACGCCAACGTAAACCCGATACCGGAAGCCGCCCCGTTGACCGCGCTTTCCACAAAAGAATACTCCGCCCCCGAAAAAACGTTTACGCCGGTGTTGATGATCGCCACCCCTAAAATAGCGCAGTTGGTGGTGATGAGCGGCAGATAGATACCCAACGAATCGTACAAAGCCGGAGTAAACTTTTGCAACACCATCTCCAAAAGTTGCACAAGCGAGGCGATGACCAAGATGAAGACTATTGTCCGCAAATACTCCACACCCATACCGATAAGTATCGCCTTGTTGATCCACCAGGTAAACATGGAAGCCACCGTCATCACGAAGATAACGGCCATTCCCATGCCCGTGGCGCTCGACAGCTTCTTAGATACGCCGAAAAACGGGCATAAACCCAAGAAACGCGCCAACACGAAGTTTTGGATCAACACCGCCGCTATGGATATTTGTATGATACCCGTTAAACCGTTAGTCATGCTTTCTTAACCTCCTTTTTCTTCCAACCGCTTACCCAGTTGACGACCCCCATTACAAAAGCTATCGCGAAGAAACCGCCCGGAGCGAGAACCAAGGCGGTCATCGGTTTAAAACCGGGTATGACAAGCAAATCCCACAGCTTGTTGCTACCCAAAAACTCACGAATACAACTTAGTATCAATAGCGACACGGTAAAACCCAACCCCATTACGATCCCGTCAATGAGCGAGTTGACGGGGTTATTCTTAGACGCAAAAGCCTCGGCGCGCCCAAGTATTATACAGTTGACGACTATAAGCGGTATGAATATCCCCAACTGCTCGTCCAATAGCGGCACATAGGCCTTGATTAACAACTGAAGTATAGACACGAATGTGGCGATTACCACAATGAAACACGGTATCCGAACCTTATCCGGTATCCACCCTTTTATGATGGATATGATGACGTTGGAAAACGCCAAGACGAAGGTGGCGGCCAAACCCATGCCCAAGCCGTTCTTCACGGAGGTGCTTACGGCGAGAGACGGGCAGAGTCCGAGAGCGAGTATCAGTATCGGGTTCTCCGTTATTACACCGCGTTTAATCTCTTTTACTATCCGTATTGATGCCATTCGATACTATCCTTTTAAATTTTATTAATACTATAAAATACTTATGTAATCTATAAAAATTTTAGTTCGGACAACGTTTTACCGGGCGTTTAACTCTTTAACATACCCTCCGACTTTTTCAGAAATGGTTTTAGTTATTGCCTTTGTAGATATTGTTGACCCGGTTATAGCCGTAACCTCGTTTTTATTTTTAAGTTCAGCGCTTTTTTGCTCGTCCAAACCGTGCCACTCGCCGTGCGCTTTATTGATGCCTATTGGTTTTAATGACGATAAACCTTTGAATTGTTGGGTGAACCACGGTTCGGTCGGGTAATCGTTGCCTACCGGGTACCAAATGTACTTGGTAGAGGCTACCTCGCCTATCCGCGAACCTAAGCCGGGGGTCTCGTTGTGCGACATTACGGTCAACCCCAATATTTTGCCGGCCTGGTCTACGCCTACCATGAATTTGATGTCGCCGGCGTAACCCTTGCCGCTGACCTCGAAAGCGTAACCTATGAGCGAACCGCCGGATGTAGCCGACCAATATTTTTCAGGTAGCGCCGGATTGGTTACGTTTTCCTCTTTTATGGTAACGCCCGACGGAAAGACCGCCTTGATGGCCTCACGCTTAGCGCGTTCGCCCTGTTCCGCGATTTGCTCGGCGGTTTTGTCGTACGCCGCGCCTATCGTCAAACCGGCAAGCGCGGAGACTATCGTCAGCGCTACTATCATTTTTATCATGTCAACCATGCTTTTTCACCTCGCCGTAGATTTTTGGCCTCGTGCAACGGTCTATGAGCGGCGCCACGAGGTTCATCAGCAAAATTGAAAAAGATACCCCCTCCGGGTACCCGCCGTATTTCCTTATAATAAACGTTAACGCGCCGCACCCTATACCGAAGATTAGGCGCCCCCAAGGCGTAATCGGGGATGTAACCGGATCGGTTGCCATGAAAAAAGCGCCCAAAAAGAGCCCTCCGGCCAATATATGGAACGTTGGCGTTACCAAAGAGTCTACCGTGAAGAATGTTCCGGTGCCGTTTGCCAACCAAAAGAGCGCGAATACCGT